>CALVVI010000011.1 GCA_944363815.1 uncultured Bacilli bacterium
TTAAAATATACGGTTATATATAATTTCCGTATATTACCATTTTATCACATTTTTATAGGAACGTAAATGGCAATGTAGTTACGAAATCATTTGTAAAACTAAGGTTTCTAGTCTTTTTATAGTAATAGTATCTAAGCTATCTTTTATATAGATAGCATTATCATTCTTAAAGATAAGTAGAATTAAACAAGATAGATTATTACTAATAATAATTTTATGTGGTTCATGAATAGAAAGGTTAGTTTTATCAAAATGAATATTTTTACCATTTATAAATTCTAAATGTAGTTTTGATATTTTAGGTATCTTGGTAATCTTTTCTTTCACACATAAAGGAAATTCTAATTGTTCTATGGTTATTTTCATTTAAGTAAACCTCCTTTCAAACATGAAAAAATCCCATATCAACGAGTGATATAGGATATTTTTATAAAATAAAACTCACACGAGGGTGTGAGTAATTCTCTCAATGGAGCAGGTGATGAGAATCGAACTCACGTCAGGAGCTTGGAAGGCTCTTATTCTACCATTAAACTACACCTGCATTGGCTTCATGTGAAAAATTATATCACATGAAGCTTATATTTTGCAATACTTTTTCTTAAATTTTTTCGTGTTCTTTTATCCAATTTTCGACTTCTTCAGCATCATCTAGATGAATTTTAGTGCGACCAATAATTTGATAGTCTTCATGGCCTTTGCCAAGTATTAACAAAATATCTTCAGGCTTTAGCATTTCAATGCCTTTTTTAATCGCAGTTTTACGGTCAAGTTCAACTTCATAATTATTAGTTGTAACTCCTTTTAGTATATCATCCATGATTTTTTTAGGATCCTCAGTTCTAGGGTTATCACTAGTAAGAATTACATAATCACTAAGTTCAGTAGCAATTTTTCCCATAATTGGTCGTTTTATTGGGTCGCGATCACCACCACAACCAACAATTGTTATAACTCGATTAGTTTTAAGTTCGTTATAAGCTTTTACAACTTTTTCAACAGCATCTGGTGTGTGTGCATAGTCAATGACAGCATAACCATTATTTACTTTATGAGTTTCACACCTTCCTTTTGGGGCTTTCAAACTTTTAGTTTTAGTAATGATTTCTTCAATGTTATATCCCATACTATGAGTTATAGCTAAAACAGTCATATAATTGTAAACATTAAATTTACTTGTCAAATTGGTTGTTACTTCATGCTCCTTATTGTTATAAACAAATTTAATTTTAGTTTCCGCTGGGGTTATTTCGGTATCTTTAATGTAATAATCAAATGCATTATTAAATCCTAATGTTAAACCTTTATGAAATTTATCAATAAACTTTTGACTAGCTTCATCATCGCCATTAACTATTAAGTTACCATCTGGTAATAAATAATCAATAATTTTTAATTTGGCATTTAAGTAGTTTTCCATTGTTTTGTGATAATCCAAATGATCCTCAGTAAGATTAGTAAATGCTGCTACATCTAAATGTAAACCAAAAATCCTTTCATAAGATAGAGCGTGGGAACTTATTTCCATAACTACTGTTTGACATTTTTTTTCTACTAATTCTAGTAAAATGTTGTAAATTGTCAAAATGTTTGGGGTTGTATTGTCAGTTTCAATATCAATATCTTGATATTTGAATCCTAAAGTTCCGATATATGCAGTTTTTTCATTTAATAAATTTAGTAGTTGATAAGTTAGATATGCTATTGTAGTTTTGCCATTAGTTCCAGTAATTCCAATTATTTTTAATTGATTTACTTTATCAGCATATTCTTTAGCTAAAGCATGTTTTAAATATTCTTCAGTTGAAGGAACTACTTCAACTGGTACACTACAATTTACTTCTTTTTCAGCGATTATTTTAATTGCTCCATTATTTATAGCATCTGTAATGTAGTCATGGCCATCAACTGTATGTCCTTTTATAGCTACGAATATTTGTCCTTTTTTTACTTTTCGCGAATCAATTTCATATTTCATAAGTTGCCTCCTTGATATAAGTTTATTATAACATGAGTTGTAACTTTACAATAGTTTTTCTTTTCGGAGCATGATATAATTGTAAATAGGAGGGTGCAATGCAAAAAATTATATTAACCGGAGATCGTCCAACTGGTCGTTTACATTTAGGTCATTATGTTGGCTCACTAAAAAGAAGGGTAGAATTACAAAATAGTGGAGAATTTGATAAAATATATATTATGATAGCAGATGCGCAAGCATTAACAGATAATTTTGATAATCCTAGTAAAGTGAGAAATAATGTAATAGAAGTAGCATTAGATTATTTAGCGGTGGGTATAGATCCTAAAAAGGCAACAATTTTTGTTCAATCTGAGATAAGTGAACTAACGGAACTGACATTTTATTATATGAATTTAGTCACTCTTAGTCGTTTGCAAAGAAATCCTACTGTTAAAAATGAAATAAAGTTACGGGGATTCGAAAAAAGTATTCCGGTTGGATTTTTAAATTATCCAATTAGTCAAGCTGCGGATATTACAGCATTTAATGCTACATGCGTTCCTGTTGGTGTTGATCAACTACCAATGATTGAGCAAACACGGGAAATTGTTCATAGCTTTAATAGTATTTATGGTAATACTTTAACAATGCCAGAAGCTGAAGTGCCAAAAAGTGATTTGGAACAAAGATTACCGGGGACTGATGGTAAAGCTAAAATGAGTAAATCATTAGGAAATTGTATTTATTTGTCTGATGATGAAGATACTATAAAGAAAAAAGTAATGAGTATGTATACAGATCCTAATCATATAAGAGTAGAAGATCCAGGAAATGTTGAAGGAAATGTAGTATTTACATATTTGGATGTTTTTGCTAAAGATGAAGACTTTAATAAATATTTGCCGGAATATAAAAATTTAGATGAGCTTAAAGAACATTATCGTCGCGGGGGACTAGGGGATGTTGTAATTAAAAAGTTTTTAAATAATATATTGCAAGATTTATTGCGACCTATTAGAGAAAAAAGGGAAAGCTTAAGTAAAAATATTACTTATGTATATGATGTTTTAAAAAGTGGAACAAAAATGGCTCAGGAAGAAGCAAATAAGACAATAAAAAGTGTTAAAAAAGCAATGAAGATTGATTATTTTGCAGATGATGAATTTTTAAATGAAATAGTTGACAAATACAAATAGAAAAGGTTTAAAAAAATAAAGAAATAGTTTATAATGATAATATATAAAAAGTAGAAAAGAAAAGGGTGAATAAAAGTGGCTAGTTTTGATAATCATTTTGCTCCAGATTTAACTAAAGCAACTGCTAAGGAACAAGTTGTTTTTCAAGGTACAAATTATCGAATTACTGTGTTATCAGAACGATTGGTTCGTTTAGAATATAGTGTTGATGGCCATTTTTCAGATAATTTAACAACTTTAGTAAAAAATAGGAATTTTACAGTTCCCCAATTTAAAGTGGAACAAGATCAAAATTATTTAGTTATAACCACTAATTATTTTATGTTGCAATATATGAAAAATAAGCCATTTTTGGGGCCTAAGTTTGCACCTGATTCTTATTTGAAAGTAGCTTTAGTTAATACTGATAAAGTATGGTTTTATGGTCAAGCAGAAGCTCGTAATTTTAAGGGGGGAGCAATAAGTTTAGATAATTATCGTGGAAAGATAAATCTTGATAAAGGATTATATTCAACTGATGGGTTTGTATCCTTAGATGATTCAGGAAATTATGAGATTGATGCCAATGGTTTTTTGTTAAAACCAGATGTTAATAAAGTGGATATTTATTTGTTTATGTATAAAAGAGATTTTGGTTTGTGTTTAAAGGATTATTTTACATTGACTGGATATCCTCCATTACTACCACGGTATGCTTTTGGAATATGGTGGAATAGAGAAAAAATTTATGACTTTGATAATACTAAAGCTTTGATAAAATCTTTTAATAGACATCAAATTCCATTGTCAGTTTTGTTGTTAAGTGAATTTTGGCATATAAAAGATAAAAAGGATTATAATTTATATCGAACTGGTTTTTCCTTTAATAGAGAGTTATTTCCTAATCCTCAAGAATTTATTAATTACATGCATGAGCGAGGAGTACATATTGGATTAAACTTTGATCCAATCGAAGGAATTCGCAAGGAAGAAGATCGATATTTAAATTTTGCTGAAGAATTAAATGTTGCTGGAGGAGTTACAATACCTTTTAATGTGTTTGACAAGAACTTTATGGCTCTTTATGTCAAACATTTGATAGATCCTTTACTGGATATTGGAGTCGATATTTATTGGTTAGATTATAAAAAAGATTTAAATACGATTCAAGCTTTAGAATATTATTATAATAAAGACTTTGAACGCATGAAAAAATTTCGCCCGTTGGTTTTGACTCGTAGTCCTTTAGTTGCTCCACATAGAGCAGGAGTGTTATATTCTGGAGAAACTATTGTTAGTTGGGATACGTTAAAATATTTACCATTTTATAATTCAATGGCTGCTAATAAAGGAATATCTTGGTGGAGTCATGATGTTGGAGGTTATAAAGATGGTATAGAAGATAGTGAATTATATCTTCGTTATGTACAGTTTTCAACATTCAGTCCAATATTTCGTTTTAGTGCAAAAAGAGGAGTGTATTATAAAAGAGAGCCATGGATGTGGGACGTTAAAACATTTACTATCGCTCGGGAGTATTGTTGGTTAAGACAAAGGTTAATTCCTTATATTTATACTGCTGCTTATGAATATCATAAGACTGGGAAACCATTAATCCAACCAATATACTATACTTATCCGGAAATTTATGATGAACCAACTTATCGTAATGAATATTACTTTGGTAAGGAGCTATTTATTGCACCGATTACAAAACCAAAAGATGTGACGATGAATAGATCGATTGAAAGGGTGTTTTTACCTAAAGGGATATGGTATGACTTTAAAACTGGAAAGAGATTTGTAGGAAATAAAAGATATGTAGTATTTTATAAAGAAGAAGAATATCCGATTTTTGCTAAAGCTGGAAGTATAATACCTTTAGCTAATTTGGGAGAAAATATTAATGATACTAATCCTCCACAAAGTATGGAGATAAATGTATTTCCTGGTGAAAGCAATGAATTTAAGTTATATGAAGACGATGGGATAACAAAATTAAATGAAGATGGATATTATATAGTTACTTCTATAGATTATAATTATTTACAAAATAATTATACTTTAATAATTCATCCAGTTGAAGGAAAGACTGCAATTATACCAAAACTTCGTAATTATAAGATTAGATTTAGAAATACCCGGACTGCTGATGATGTAATTATTTATTTAAATGGTGATAAAGCAAATTTAGAGTATGAATGTTATGAAGATGAAAATGATTTTGTGGTAGATATAAAGGATGTTGATACGACAAAGCAATTAACTATTAATTGTAAAGGAAAAGATATTGAAATTAATGCTGTTAGAATTATTAATGAAGATGTTAATTCCATTATTAGTGATTTAAAAATAACTACGAAATTAAAAGAAGAAATAGCTACAATATTTTTCAGTGATATGGATATTAAATTGAAGCGGATTAGAATAAAGAAATTGCATGGTTTAGATAAAAGATTTGTTAGAATGTTTATGAAATTACTTGAATACTTGGCTGAAATTTAATATAATATTTTACAAGCAGATGAAGAAAGAGTAGTAGGTTATGGATTTTTTATAGAGAATTAGTGGTGGGTGGAAACTAATAAAATGAAGTAATTGAACTTGCTTTTAGATGTGTTGGGGTAATTTCCTTATCAATTATTAGAGAAGTAATTAAGGTGGTACCACGGGGAAACTCGTCCTTTGGCATCATCTTTTTTGTTTGGAGGTATTAAGTTGAGTGATTTTGGATGGACTTTAGTTTGGGGTGGAGCTTTATTTGTGGTAGTCTTTTTGATTAACTACTTTTGGGTTTTGAAAAGAGGACTCAAAAGAATTCAAAAGAAGCATTCTAAAAAGAAGAAAAATAGAGAAGTTGTGGATTTATTTGGAATATCTTTATTAGTTCCTAAATTTAAATTGGATGTAAATAAGATGAATTTAAATTATGTATTTGTTTTGTCATCTTTGATTAATGCTTTTATTATGGCATTAGTGTTTATCATAATTTATAGCTTACCATGGGAATTACCTTTTCAAATACTTCTGGGATTTGTCCTTTTGTTTGGACTTATTTATGCATTATATGAGTTATTAGGAAGACATTTAGTTAAGAAAGGTTGGAAGAAAGATGAATAGTAAAATAATAGAAGAAAAGTGGCAAAAATATTGGGAAGAACATAAAAGCTTTGAGGCTGTTACAGGAAGCGATAAAAAGCCATATTACATTTTGGTTGAATTTCCTTATCCTTCTGGAGCGGGGCTTCATGTTGGGCATGTTCGTAGTTATACGGCGCAAGATGCAATTGCGAGAATGATGCGTTTGCAAGGTTATAATGTTTTGTTTCCAATGGGATGGGATGCTTTTGGAGCACCAGCAGAGCAATTTGCAATAAAAAATCATATTCATCCTAAGGAAGCTGTGAAGAAAAATATAAGTACATTTAAAAGACAGATGCAAACGTTGGGTTTCTCTTTTGATTGGGATCGAGAATTTTCAACGACAGATCCGGAATATTATAGGTGGACACAATGGCAATTTTTACAATTTTATAAACATGGAATGGCTTATAAAGATACGGTTCCTGTAAATTGGTGTCCAAATTGTAAAACTGTTTTGTCAAATGAAGACGCAGCAGGAGGAGTATGTGAACGCTGTGGCACGCAAGTAGAACAAAAAGAAAAGAGTCAATGGATGCTTCGGATGAGTGATTATGCAGAAGATTTGCTTAAGGGCTTAGATGATACCAATTTTGCTGAAAAAGTAAAACTTGGGCAAATTAATTGGATTGGTAAGTCTGTTGGAGCAGAAGTAACATTTAAAATTGATGGTTATGAAGAAGGGTTTACTGTTTTTACAACAAGATGTGATACATTATTTGGAGCAACATATTGTGTACTAGCTCCAGAACATAAGTTAGTTGATAAAATTACAACCGAAGAACAAAAATCAGAAGTGGAAGCTTATAAAAAGATTTGTCTATTGAAAAATGAAATGGAAAGAACAGAGCTTAATAAAGAAAAAACAGGGGTATTTACTGGTGCTTATGCAATTAATCCAGTGAATGGAGTAAAAATACCTATTTATATAAGTGATTATGTTCTTGCAAGTTATGGTACTGGTGCTATTATGGCAGTTCCAGCGCATGATACAAGAGACTATGAATTTGCTAAAAAATATAATATTCCAATTATTCAAGTACTAGATGGTGAAGGAAGTAATATTGAAAAAGAAGCCTTTGTAGGTGATGGAATACATATTAATTCTGGTTTTTTAGATGGCTTAAATAAAGAAGATGCAATAAGCAAAATGTTAGAATTTTTAGAAGAACATAAATGTGGTAAGAAAAAAGTTAACTATAAAATGCGTGATTGGATTTTCTCAAGACAAAGATTCTGGGGCGAACCTATTCCAATGATTTATTGTGAACATTGCGGCTGGCAACCAATGGATGAAGCAGATTTGCCACTGGTGTTACCAGATGTTGCGGAATATGAACCTACTGATAATGGTGAAAGTCCCCTTGCTAAAATTACCGATTGGGTAAATACGGCTTGTCCAAAATGTGGAGGCCCTGCAAAAAGGGAAACTGATACGATGCCAAATTGGGCGGGATCTAGTTGGTATTTCTTAAGATTTATGGACCCACATAATACCCATGAATTTGCGGGAATGGATGCTATGAAATATTGGCGAAGAGTAGATTGGTATAATGGTGGAATGGAACACACTGCTAGGCACTTGCTATATGCAAGATTTTGGGTACAATTTTTGTATAATATTGGGTTAGTTCCAAGTAAGGAAATGATTTGGACTAGAGTAAGTCATGGTATGGTACTTGGTAGCGATAACCAAAAGATGAGTAAATCTAAAGGAAATGTAATTAATCCGGATGATATAGTTAATGAATATGGTGCTGATACTTTGAGAGTTTATGAAATGTTTATGGGAGATTATCAATCAGACTCTCCATGGAGTACAGATTCTTTAAAAGGTTGTAAGAGATTCTTAGATAAAGTAATTAGACTTAAAAATAAAGTAATTGATGGAGATAAATATTCTGAAGCGCTAGAAAAAATAATCCATAAAAGTATTAAAAAAGTACAAAATGATTTGCAAACAATGGCATATAATACAGCGATATCAACACTTATGATTTTAGCTAATAATTTTGATGAATTAGATAGTATTACTAACGAAGATTATCATTTATTGCTTACTTTACTTAATCCAATTGCTCCACATATTACAGAAGAATTAAACGAACAAATTGGTTATAAACCAATTTGTGAAAGCACATGGCCAGTTTATGATGAGGCTAAAACTATAGATGATGAAAAAGAAATTGGGGTTCAAGTAAACGGAAAACTTAGAGCATCAATTAAAATTTCGATTAATGAAGATGAAGAAAGTATTAAAAGTAAAGCATTAAGTGAAGAAAATGTAAAAAAATATGTTGAGGGTAAATCAATAATTAAAATTATTGTTATTCCTGGAAGAATTGTAAATATAGTGGTAAATTAGTTTAAATACTCGCATATTATTAATTGGTGATAATGTGCGAGTTAAAGTATTTGATGAATCACATGAAAAAGATTTAGAAAATGCTGTAAATGATTTTCTAAATTCTGGAGATTTTGATATAGTAGATATTAAGTATAATGTTGCAATAGCAGTTTGTGGCGAAGAGCAAATATATTGTTTTAGTGCGATGATTTTATATAATTAAAGCATATACATATTATTTGAATTATCAATGTCTTCGGTAACAAATGTTGTGTTTTGAGATTCTAATTTAGTTATTCGATGTTCCAAGCGGTTAATTTGCCTTTCAATTTTTGCTAATCTATTTTCAATATTGTCGGGTGTAGTATATTGATTGTTGTTGGGCATGTTTGGTCCGGTGTAAAAGGAATTATAACTTGTTTGGGCTTGTTGATATGGCATTGGATTGGGCATCATATTAGGAACATTAGGGTTGTATCCAGAATATGACATATTTGCTTCTGTGAAAAATGAATTTCTATTCTTTTTCATGTTTTTTCCTCCCTACAATTAATATATGATAAAAGTTTAGGATGTGATATTAATGCGGATGCGTAATCCCAAAGATAAAGATGAAGTAATCAATTCTTGCGATTTTTTCTATGATGAATTTAAGGATGATAAACCAATACATTTAGAAATTGGAATGGGTAAAGGAAAGTTTATATTAGAAATGGCTTTAAAATATCCTCAATATAATTTTGTGGGGGTAGAAAAGTATTCGAGTGTTGCAAGTGTTGCTATTAAAAAAATTAGAGAAGTAAAACCTAAAAATTTAAAAATTTTGATAATGGATGCCCAAAATCTAGGAGATATTTTAGAAGGTAAAGTTGATACAATTTATCTTAATTTTTCTGATCCCTGGCCAAAGGATAGGCATGCTAAAAGAAGACTTACTTCAAGAAATTTTTTAGAAAGTTATGATAAATTATTTAAAGGTAGACCTCACATAATAATGAAGACTGATAATGATAGATTATTCGAATATAGTTTAGAATCATTTAAGGAATATGGTTATAAAATAAATAAGGTAAGTTATGATTTACATAGTGAAACTCAGGATAATGTTGAAACTGAGTATGAAGAAAAATTTAGTAAAGATGGGATAAAAATAAAATATGTTGATGTTAGTAAGTAACTAATTATCAACATTTTTTTGTAAAACAATGTTTGCTTTTTGAAAATTATTAGACATAATGTATTCAGAAAGGCAGTGATAATGTGTATTCTGATTTAGGGGGAAAATTGAAATTATTGCGTACCAGAAGAGGTATAACGCAAGACGATTTAGCGAAATTTTTAGATTTAAGTAAAGGACAAGTTTCTAATTTGGAAAATGGAAGAAGAAATTTAAGTTTAAAACAATTAGAAAAAATATGCGAGTATTTTAAAGTGGATATGTCTTACTTCTTTTTGACGGAAACAACTGATTCTTGTTTAGATTTGATTGAGAAAGCAAGAATATTATTTAATAGTAATGAGCTATCTAATGCTCAGAAAGAAGATTTATTTACTTCTATTATGAAAATATATTTAGATTCAAAGGAAAAATAAATGAAGGAGGGTGGTTTTGTGAATCAAGATAAAATGTATTTAATTAATAAGATATTTAATAGCGAAGAAATTAGGACGGTATGGAATAAGGAAGAAGAAAAGTATTATGTGAGTGTTGTAGATATTGGAGAACTTACAACTAGAGAACTTGCTAAGAAACATAGACCAATTGGTTTGAAAGAAAATAGGAAAATTGCTAAAGAAGGCGGGCAAGTTGCAAGGAACACACGTAAGGATATTGAAGCAAGACTAGGTGAATATGTTGTAACAAAAGAAAATGCATTGAATTATAAATATATGGAAGAAAAGCAATTAGAAAATAAATAATTGTTTTTTTGTCTTATAACAATTAGTTGTTACTTTTTTAAAACCATTAGTGCTAGATGGATGGCTTACTTGAATTAGAACTATCACGATTATTTTTAGACTTCATCTTTAATAGTTCGTTAGTTAATTCCTCAACTCTTTTTTGTGATTGTTCCAAAGCTTTCGTTAATTTGTCTATTGTATTTTCCATTTTTTTAACATCATTTTTATGTTCTTTTCTTTCAGATTTTAACTCATCTAAAAAATCATCTAATTTATTACATACCTTTTCATAATCTTTATACGCATAGTTATCATAATGTGATGCCATTTTAATTTCTCTTTTATTTTCTTAATTCTCTCATATAAAAAATGAGAATACAAGACTTGACTTTTATTCTCATTTTATCCTTTTGATAACTAGTTATTTATCAACATTTTTTATTTCTTGACTGAACTGTAACAATTAATTATCTTAATAAGGTAACTTTTTTAATACTTTTTTTTATAAAATGTGATAAAATATTTTTGTCGGGAGGTTTCTTGTGAGTAATGAGGAAAAATTAATAATTAAATTATTGAATGAATTTTCTTTTTATAATAAAAGTGTTGTATATTATCAAAATATAATAAAAAATATTGATTTTGTTAATGTTAATGATTTATTAAATAAGTTACGTAAAAAAATTGTTAATAATATGACCAATGATTGGTCAATGGGAAATATTGATTGGTTTTGTAGCGCTATAATGCGAGCAGACGATTTATTGGAGGCTTTTTCTAAACTTTTTGAAAGACTTGAGAAATATGGGCTAGGTCCAGATGAAAAATTTGTTAAAACAATTATAATAAAATATCCTGATTTAAAGGAAAGAATATTGCAAGAATTTGGATTTTCAGATAATTTTAATATATCAGATGATATTGAAGATCCTTTAATGCGTGATTTTTTAACTTGTTTTTATTTATTTGTTGATGGTGATTTAGATTTAGAAGGCATTGATAAATATCAAAATAATACAAATTATTTTAAAGAACTAGAAGCAATTAGAAATGAATTGAAAAATGTTTCTGGTAAAGAAAAAGATAAATTAGTGAAACAAAAAAAATTAATTTTGGAAAAAATAATTGAGGCAAATATGCCTTTAGTAAAATCAATAGCTAGAAAATATTTAGGAAATATGGAATTTGATGATTTGGTTCAAGAAGGATGCCTAGGTATTTTAAAAGCAATTGAAATGTATGATGCTAAGAGAAAATATCAATTTTCTACATATGCAACTTGGTGGATTCGTCAGGCAATTACTAGAGCGATTGGTAATAAGTCAAAAATTATTAGGATTCCAGTACATAGTTATCCTTTGATGTTTAAAATTTCTCAGAGTGAAAAAGACTTAACTAATGAATTAGATAGAGTACCTACAGATGAGGAAATTGCTGAAAAATTAAAAATTAGTCCGAATCAAGTAAAATTGTTGAGAAATGTTAAAAATCCTATTAGTTTAAATTTTAAAATAGGAGATGATAAGGATACGGAGTTGGGTGATTTAATTGAAAATCCAGCAGCTCCTTTACCAGAAGAAATAGTAGAAAATAATATTGACAGAGAAAAAGTTTATGATTTATTAATGGTTTTAGATGCTAGAAGTCGAAATATTATAATGCTTAGATTTGGATTTTTTAGTGATCGTAATTATACTTTGCAAGAAATTGCTGAAATGTATGGAAATATTACTAGGGAACGAATTAGACAGATTGAAAAGAGGTCTTTAAATAAGTTGCATCATTTAAGAAATAGAGAAGTGACTGTGCCTTTTTCTTTAAAAACTTTTTTAGTTAATGGTGATGAAGTTATAAAAAAGGCTAATCTGTTATTGCCGGAGGATTATCAATTTTTGCAAAAAGCTTTTGGAAAATACTTAAACCGAGAATGTTATGATTCTAATAAATACTTTGGTGTTGAAAGAATAATAAAAAATTTAAGTGTTTATAAAGATAAAAAAGAAGGAGAAAAGAAAATGGCTAGAAGAAGAGCACCTTTATTAAAAGACATATTAAAAATAAGCGATATAGAATTGGAAGAATTTAGTTTAACCTTTGATACAAAGTATAAATTTTATAATATTTTATTTAAAGTATATGGAGATAATTTAGAAGATGAAGCAAAAGTAATGGCTGATGAGAAAGGTTATTTTTCTCAAGTAATTTTTAAATTACGGCAAATATATGCTTCTTTTTCCAAATTAACTGAAAAAAGAATAAATGACTATTTGGGGTATAATGATAAAAAACGGAATAAACTTTTAAAAAACTTGGATAAAGAAAGTGAAATCTATCAAGCAAGTTTACCTATTGTGGGAGAAAATCTAGATAAAGTAATTGATTATAAAATTTTAACTGAAGAACAAAGAAATACATTAAGGATATTTATTAATTATCTACGAAGTATAAATATTAATAAAAAAGAAATTAAAAAGACAAACACTGTAGAAATTATAAATGATGAAGAATATAGTAAGTTTTTAACACCTTTTAAGCATCCGTTTTTTAAAGAATTTGTCAAATTGTTACCAATAGAATATCGATTTATCACTATGCTTAGATTAGGTTTATATGATGATAAAATTTATTCTTTAAAAGAATTATCTGTAATTTTTAATATTGGTGAAAATGAAGTATTGTTAAGAACAGAAAAGGGAATATTATTGTTTAAAAATTTCATTCAAGAATATGAAAGAATTTATGGACAAAACTTCCCAGAGTTAGAAGGAGAGTCAGGAACAATGTTAAAATTGCTTCCTCAAAAATAGTGAGTGATGGTTGAAATGGAAGAGATTTTTAAGAGTCTTAGAGATGAATTTAGTTTTTTTCAAGATGATGAAGTTTATTATTATCAAGTTTTAAAAAGTAATAAGGATTATAATTTAGCTCGAGAACAAATTATAAAAGATTTAAAAAATGATTGGCAAATAAATCGAGGAACATGGTTTAAGAAATTGTTGAGTAATTCAAGAGATATTTTAGAATCTTTAGAATATGCTTTGACAATTTGTTCAAAATATGGTTTAGAAACTGATTTGGATTTTGTTACGCTTTTTTTTAAAGACAATATTAATTTAAAAAATAGAATAGATTTATTATTTAATGGTCAAGATGTTAATTATCAAACTGTAAATAAATTAAGTGATAATGTTTTAGTTCAAGATTTTTTAGCAAGTTATGTAATTGTATTTGATACTTCAGAAAAGTTAGATAATTTTGATAAAGACTATTCTGATAATAATTATCATGAATCTGATGCTTTTGGAGATTATTTAAATATGCTTAGTCAATTTGAAATGTTGCCTTTTGAAGAAATTGTTGAATGTTTTAAAAAAATGGAGGAGCTTTATCCAAACATTGCAGATGAAAAAATATTAAAAAAATATAAAAGATTGCAAGAAAAAGTATTTGAATCAAATGTAAGATTAGTAATTAGCATTGCTAAAAGATATAAAAGGCCTGGAATAGATATTATGGATTTAGTTCAAGAAGGTAATATGGGACTTATGCATGCTGTTGAAAAATATGATTATCATGTTGGAAGTAAATTTACTACTTATGCTACTTGGTGGATAAGGCAAGCAATAATTAAATCAATACCAGAAAAAATGCATATTATAAAACTTCCTAGTTATATTTCCGAAAAGGTGAAAAAAATAGCATTTGTTAAAGCTCAATTAACTGCAGAATTGGGATATGAACCAACAGATAATCAACTAGCACAGAAGATGCAAATTGATATAAAAAAATTAAAAAAGTATCAAATGATACAACAAGATCCAGTTTCTTTAAATATTCTTGTTGGTGATGAAGACGATAATGAATTAGGTAATATATTACCAGATGAAGATAGTATTTCACCAGAAGATGCAGCATTACATTCGGCTTTGAAGAAGGATATTGAAAATGTTTTGGAAAGTTTAACTCCGCGGGAGCGAGATTTAATTGAGTTGCGCTATGGCTTTAAGGATGGCGCTTGTCATACTTTGGAATATGTTGGTAAGAAATATGATATAACGCGAGAAAGAGTAAGGCAAATTGAAGCAAAGACCTTACGATTAATTCGAATAAAGTTAAGAAAAGATAGTTATGAAGATATAGAAAATGAAGAAAAAGGAATAACTTTTTGGCAATTTGTTGGTAAAAAACAACGAAACATTGCAAAAAAAATTAGATTATTACCTATGGCTCAAAGATTAATCATTTATAAATCTTTTGGAACTGATTTGTCGTTGACTTGCTATGATTATAGTGTGCGACCTTTAATAAATAGTATTGTTAATAATTTATTGCATTTTACTTTGAAAAAAGATTATCTATATGATGAACTTTACACAAATCAGGAAACTATTAAAGAATTGCATGATTCTTTGGATAATTCATCTGTGCAATATGCAATATTGAGTAGGATTTATGGTGCAGATTGGTTAGATAAGGCTAATTTAACTAAGTATGATGCAGAATTTATTGCTCCAGTTATCGAATGGATAAAGGACAAATTAAATGAAAATAAAGATAAAAATATTAAAGGATTAAGGGATTTTATTAAAGGAAGCAGCGATCAGGTTTATAAAAGTGTTATTAATTTAAAAGCGGGTTCTATTAGACAAAAAGTTGAAAAATATTTTGGAAACGATTTTACTGGAACAGTTGATTTACGTAAAATAACTCGTCAAGAAAGAGCAGATATTAGTAAAATAATTAGTTATCTTAACAGTAAAGTGGACTTTTATGAAGGCGTTAGTTTACAGCAAGAATTAAATATATCTTTGGCGGATTTTAGTAAATATGTATTGTTTTATAAAAACGGATTTGAATATTATTATGATGAATTAGCAATATATTTTGGTACAAAATTAAATAAAAGAGTAATTGTTGACAAATTGGACGTAAATGTTTATGAAAAAGTTGTTAATTGTATTAATCATTTTATTAATTATTATGAAAAATATAAGATGAATTTTTTTGAAAATATTTTAGGTTGTACTAAAGAGGAATTAAATATATTAATTAATACTATTGATGAAGAGTTGCTATTAATGATACAATTGGATTTTGGTAATAATCTAGATAAACCATTGATTAAAAGTAAAGATGATATATATTATTTAGAAAAATTAAAAAATAAGTTAAATATAATAAGAGATTGTGAAAAAAAATATGATAAAATTCCAACTTCATTAGTTCTAAGCACTTTTAAGTCTATTGGAGAACTTTTACCAACCAGTTGTAAAGGTATTACTAATTTGCGGTTGGGATTAGTTGATGGTTTTATATATTCTGTTTCGGAATTAAGTGAGCTATTTAATATTTCAGAACAAGAAGTTAATAACTTATTAGAAGTTGGTATTTCTTATTTTGAAGATATTGCTAAAAATAAAGATTTAGATATATCGTTAATTCTGGCTTTAAAATAAAATTTTTCATAATTTTGATACAACTTAACTTGCTACTTTATTAGTGACTAGTTTTTGCTAATTGGTACACATACATATGCTTTGAAAATGTTTTTAAAAGATGGTAAATATCAGATGAATGATGTAACTAATATTGGAATGACTACCAAGGAATATAAAGAATTTAAAGGCCTTTGAAATGAATATTAAAGCGATTAATATGAGTATAGTATTTGCTGATATTGCTGAATTAACTGTTAGAGAACTTGTAAAAAAAATATAAGTCAATACTTTTGGAAGAAAATGTGAAGCAAGACTTGGAGTGTCTGTGGTTACTAGTGATTATTTAGGAAATATGAATATCGATGAAGGCGGATTTTATGATTTGGGAGAAAATAATTTTTTGGAAAGCAATTTCTTTTTGATAAATTTGAATACCAATTTTCTCAACTATATTGGAACAGAATGGGTTAATAAAATAAGTAACTTTAAGGGGTGTTCAAAAAGTTTTGGTTATTACCATTTTGATTCGATAACTGGATATAGAGTTTTACCAAATGATACAGTATGTACTGGTTTGTCTTTTTCTGATTATAAGATAGGATTGCTGGATATTTCAGATTATGCCTTTTCAGTTCCGAAAGATTATTGGTATTATGATGTATCTGGTGATGATTTTGGCTATAGATATTATCATGATACCCAAAATGATAATTGGTTATATTTAGGTAATTTTGAATGGCTGATGAATTCTTTAGAAAGCGGTTCAGGTTCAAGTTTTCATTCTGTGTTGGTAAATTATGTTATCGGTTATGATTCAGCACTTAATGCTAAATTAGTAAGGCCAACTTTTTATCTTAATTCTGATGTGCGGTATGTATCTGGCACAGGCGCAGAAAGTGACCCTTATCGTATTCAATAACTTGCTACTTTATAAGTAGCAAGTTTTTTGATATAATTATTAGTGCGAGGAGATATTAAATGAAAAAGGTATTAATATTAATTAGTTTAATATTCTTGATAACAGGATGTAGTAATATTAAAGATTTGACATATGATGAAATTGTACAAAATTTTGGGACTGTTAGTTCAAGGACAAACACTTATCGAACTGGTTATAAATATTACTTGCCACGTGGAATGCAAGTAAATGACAGTACACTTTTTAACGAAGTTTTAGAAGATGGTAAATATACATATTATTTATATGTTGATGCTGTTAGTTATTTAAATCAAGTTAGTTATGATTATCAAGTTGATAATAGTATTTTATTTTCGACAGCTATTAAAAAAGGTGACTATTTTGGCTTTGTAGAGGTAAAATTAGTTGAAAATAATAAATATTTAGTTGAAATTATGTATAATTATGCTAAAATAGAAGTGATAGTAGATGAAGATGATATTAATAAAGTTATGTTATCTGCTATAAGCATTTTAAAAAGTATTGTGTATAATAATAGTGTGATTGCTAATTTGTTAGAAGATAATGTTTTAAATTTTGCTGAAGAAGAATTTGACATGTTTAATAATAGTAGTGAGGATGATAATTTTATCGATATTGGATCAGAGGATTATCAACCTATTGAAGAAGAAATTCCAGATGCGGATTTATTAAACTAAGAAAGGTGAAAGTTTATGGGATTATTTAATAAATTAAAAGATATATTATTTGAAGATGAAGAAGTAGAAGAGCCAAAAAAAGAGGGGAAAAAGGAAGTTAAAGTTGAACAAGTTCGTCCAATAGCTGAAAAGATAGAACCTCAAAAAAAGGTTGAAACACCTGCTCCTCAGCCAATGAGAGAAACTTTAAATCAAAGTGGTAGTGCTAATAAGACTGCTGTAAATAATGCTTCATCAAATATAAATAATGTAAGGAAAAGTTATGGGTCTAGTTATAATCAAACTAGTGAAAGAGAACTATTTAAATCAGAAAATACTTTTCCGTTTCCTGATTTTGATGAAGAAGAATTTTCTAGCTCAATGACTCGTCAACAATCAAAGGCAAAGAGTACAAATGTATTAGAATATGAAAAAAAGAAGAAAATAGAAAAGAAATATGATTATGGACGTTATGAAAGAACTGAAACTAGAGAAGTAGTAGAAAAGAAGAAATTTAAACCATCACCAATAATTTCACCCGTTTATGGAATATTAAATGAAGATTATAAAATAGAAGATATTAAAGATAAAACTGAAGAATATGCTAGTAGTAATAATTTAGATTTTAATAGTGTGAGAAAAAAAGCTTTTGGGGAAGTAGAAAAATTGGAAGAAACACCAAAAGAAACTTTTTATGAAGAAACTGTAACTGTTAAATTGAAAGAAAATGATGAAGAAAAGAAACAAAAGGTTAAAACTATTGATGAACTTTTGGAAGATACGGCAGATGTAGAGATTAGTTTAG
This sequence comes from uncultured Bacilli bacterium, assembly GCA_944363815.1. GTDB lineage: Bacteria > Bacillota_I > Bacilli_A > RF39 > UBA660 > Onthocola_B. The sequence continues at coordinate 18,368 of CALVVI010000011.1, forward strand.
AAAAAAATAAACATAATAATAAAGAAGAAAAAACAGTAGATGAATATGAGAAGGTGGATGAAGATTTAGAAGAATTAATTGATAATAATCCCAAAGAAAAAGAAAAAAATATTGAATTAGATGAAGATGATGATACTTTGGAAAATGATTTGTTTGATTTGATTGATTCAATGTATGATAATAGAGAGGATGGTGATTATTAATGGAATTTTGGTTAACTTTTTTGCCACTTGTTATTTATATTTTGTTAATTATTCTTCTAGTTGTAGGAATAGTTTTAGGAATTAAGACTATAATAACTATGACTAAGGTAGAAAAAGTAGTAGATAATGTTAATGAAAAAGTTGAATCATTAAATTCTGTGTTCAATTTAATTGATTTTACGACTGATAAAATTGCTGGTTTTACTGATCGAGTAATTGAAATAGCTGGTAATTTGTTTAGTAAATTATTATTTAGAAAAAAAAGAAAGAGAGATGACGATTATGAAGAAGAATAGTGGATTTGGTAAGTTTTTGGCAGGTGCAGCAGTTGGTGCTGGTTTAGGTATTTTGTTTGCTCCTAAGTCTGGAAAAGAAACGAGAGCTGATATTAAGAAAAAAATTGATGAAGTACTTGAACAAGTAAAGACATTAAAAGCTGAAGATGTTAAGAAAATGATTACCAAAAAGGTAAATGAACTTCAAGCAGAATTGAAAGATTTAGATAAAGAAAAAGTTTTAAAGATTGCTAAACAAAAAGCTAAGAAGATTCAAAAGAAAGCTGAAGAACTTTATGAATTAGCTGTTGAAAAAGGTACACCTGTTTTACAAAAAGCTACAAAGGACTTAAAAGAAGCTACAGCGAATGCTTTGAAAAAAATTGTTGCTAAATTAGAAGAAGAATAAAAGTGATTTGTTTCACTTTTTATTTTGTTTTTATTTAGTGTTTTTTAAAGGAGTTTTGGCAGCAAAATTGCTGAATTTTTGGTATAATATTATGGGAGTTGTTTTATGTTTACAAGTTTGGCGGAAGAAGAAAAATATTTTCCTTATATAAATATGTCATTGGAAGAGGCTAGATTTTTAAGATATTTAGCAAGTAATTGTTGGTCTTTTAAAGATGGTAAGTTATTAGAAATGTATCTTAAAAATGAAAACATTTTTATTAAAGCTAATGGAATAATAAGTAAGAGTGATAATAATATAACATTTGATTCAACGATAAAATATGTAAATGATTGTATTGTTTTTATAACTGATGTTACAGTTATTTATGGAAAAGAATACTATGAGGTAGATATGTTTAAGCTTTTAGATAATAAAATAGCTGTAATAAGTGAAATTGAAAAAGTAGGTAGTTATAAAAGAATAATACCTTATATGGAAGATAGTATGATATTGAAGTAATTTCATATGTATTTCACAATTTATAGATATAATTTTTAGTGGGTGATATTATGAATGTTTTAGTAGTAGATGACGAAAAGCTAATTAGAGATGTTATAAAAGAATATTTATTATTAGAAAATATGAATGTAACTGAGGCTGAAAATGGTTTAGATGCTATTGAAAAAGTTAAAGAGAATAATTTTGATATTATAATTATGGATATCATGATGCCGAAGATGGATGGCTATACTGCTTGTAGAGAAATAAAAAATATTAAAGATATTCCATTTATAATGCTTTCGGCACGTGGGGAAGAATATGATAAGTTAATTGGGTTTGATTTAGGTATTGATGATTATGTTACTAAGCCATTTAGTCCAAAAGAGTTGGTTGCAAGAATTAAAGCTGTTACAAAAAGAAAGGATACTACGGAAGATGTTTATGAAATTAAAGGTATAAAACTTGATAATATTGCTCATGATGTTTATATTGATGGTAAAAAGATTTATTTGACACCTAAGGAATATGATTTATTAAAGTATTTTATTGATAATAAGAATATTGCTTTATCAAGAGAAAATTTATTAAGTAATATTTGGGGATATGATTTTTATGGTGATGATAGAACAATTGATACTCATGTTAAAACTTTAAGGAAACATTTAGGAAAGTATAAAAATATGATTGTTACTGTTAGAGGAATGGGTTATAAGTTTGAATATGAAGAAGAAAAAGAAAACTAGTATTCAGGCTAAGACTCTAATATATTTACTTTCTTTTAATGTCGTAATTATTATTTTATTGTGGGTGTGTCAAATATCAATATTTGATATCTATTATGAAAAAGAACAAATTAATAATATGGATGACATTGTTAGTTCTTTAAAAAATGCTAGCGCTGAAGAAGTAGCTAGTTTATTGCAAGATATTGCATATCAAAATGAAGTGTGTATAGCTTTGACAAATGATAATAGTATAATTGCTACATATAATGCTAATATGAATGGCTGTGCTTTAAGTTCAAGTGATACTAAGGCTAGAGAGTTGATGATACAATTTGTTGATTCTAATGCGGATTTTCAATCTTATAGATTTGTCAACGATACAAAACACGTTTCAGCATTGATGTATGGACTTAAGAATAATGATTCTTATATGTTTATATATACTAATCTAGAAGATATTTCTGATTTTACTTTGATAATCAAAAGGCAACTTATGTATGTATGTTTTTTAGGCATATTTATAGCAGTAATTATATCAATTTTCTTGGCGACAAAACTTACTGATCCAATAACAGAAATAACTAAAAAAGCTCGTAAGCTTGGAAGTGGTAATTCTAATGTGGAATTTAAAGAATCCGGTATTAAAGAGATTGACGAGTTAGCAGAAACATTATCACAAGCCCAAAAAGAGATGGCTAAAACTGATGAACTTCGAAGAGATTTGATGGCTAATGTTTCTCATGATCTTAAAACACCTCTTACAATGATTAAAGCTTATGCCGAAATGATTAGAGATATATCATATAAGGATAAAGATAAAATGAATGAACATTTAGGCATAATAGTTGATGAAACAGATCGTTTGACAGTACTTGTCAATGATATTTTGGATTTATCAAGAATGCAATCTAATGCTGATGTATTGAAACTGGAAAAGTTTGATTTAGTGGGTGAAATAAATTCGATTGTTAAAAAATATCAAATCATTAAAGAAACAGAACAGTATACCATAAATGTTGAAATGCCAGAATCAGCAATGGTTAAAGCAGATAAGAAAAAGATTAATCAAGTAATTTATAATTTAGTAAATAATGCCATTAATTATACTGGCGAAGATAAAAAAGTAACTATTAAAGTTACTAAGCATAAAAAATATTATTTAGTAGAAATAATTGACACGGGTAAAGGTATTAAAGAGGAAGAAATCCCTTATATTTGGGATAAATATTATAAGAATGATAAAAATCATAAACGTAATGTTGTTTCAACTGGGTTGGGTTTGTCAATAGTAAAACAAATACTTGAGTTACATAATTATGAATATGGTGTCAAGAGTGTGTTAAAAAAGGGTACAACTTTCTATTTTAAAATAAAAATATAGTAATTTCATAGTTCTAACACAAAAACTTCATAATGTTTAGATATGATGTTAATGTAATGAAGGAGGGATGCTAATAAGTTAAAAAAAATGTATTATACAAATATACAAACTATACACAATTAACATATAAACTCAAAACTCACACTTTATAGGAAGATGATTAATTCTTCCTTTTTTTAATATAACAGGAAAGTCATACTTTCTGAAAAAATTTCTTGACACGCATACATTTGTTTGATACAATTGATTTATCATTCAAGGGGGCATTATGCAGACAATATTAAAAGGATACATTTTAAGATTATATCCAACTGA
>CALVVI010000012.1 GCA_944363815.1 uncultured Bacilli bacterium
ACAACAGCAAGTGCCATGTTAACTGCTAATAATGCAACTAACACAGCAACAAGAAATTATAATTTATACTTAGATATTAAGAATAATGGTTTTACATATACAGTAAATGAAGATACACCAGAACTAATACTTACAATAATGCGTCCTGATGGAACAGAATTAGAAAGTTTATCTGGATACGAACATGTAGAAGTTGGAGAAGTATCGGGATTTGATATAACTGAAGCAAGCAATGCGATATTAATAGCAGATAATTATAAAATTACTGCAAGTCCAGAAATAACCCAAACTTGGACAATAACAGTCACATTTATTAACTTAGATAGTGACCAAAATAAAAATACAGGTAAGACATTTGCTGCTGATGTAATAATTGGGGAAGAAAAGTTAGCAACAACACTAGCAGATGTATGTACCGGAGGAGAAACTCTAGCAAGTTGTATAACGAGTCTTTATAATGAAAGAGGAGAAGAAGGAGCAAATGGATTATACTTACATGATGGAGTAGGAACATATACTAATGCCACCGAAGAAGCAGGAGATAATTCATATCGTTATAGTGGTTCAAATCCAAATAATTTTGTTTGTTTTGGCTCAGATTCAGCAGAATGTGAAACAGACAATCTATACCGAATCATCGGAGTATTTGGTTCGGAAGTAAAACTAATCAAATATGATTATGCTAATAGTAATATGTTAGGGACAGATGGAGATTACAATGCAAGTACATTTGCAGCAAGTAGTTATCCAACATATCGAGGAAGTCACACAACAATAAACAGATATCATTGGAATAATCAAACAGCCACAAATACATGGAGTGAAAGTGAATTAAATACAGTAAATTTAAATACTAATTATATTAATTATTTAAATGAAATAGATACCAAATGGGTAAATATGATAGCAGAACATGATTATCAAGTTGGAGGAAATTCATGGACAAATTTAATTACAACAGTAGGAAAACAAAAATATGAAAATGAATTAGTAAATCCAGCAAGTGATATAAAAGAGACAGCCAAAATAGGATTAATGTATGTAAGTGATTATGGCTATGCAGCAGATCCAAGTTATTGGACAACAGAGATGTATCGTGAAGATGGTCAAGATTACCGATTAGCAGCAACAAGTAATTGGATGTACATGGGCTTATGGGAATGGACTGTTTCGCGCTTTTCGAGTATTACGGACGTTTCGGTCGGTGTGAGCGCGACGGGCCTTGTCTACAGCGGCTATGTGAGTACGGTTTTCAATGCGGCGCGGCCAGTCTTTTATCTTTCATCTAATGTTGCTTATGCTGGTGGAAATGGAACAATTGGTTCACCGATTCGTTTAAGCTTATAAATGCATAATGTTCAACTGATAAAATATCAATATAAACGTTGGTAGTTTATCAGTTTTTTTAGTTCGACAAAGCTAGACAATATCTCCTATGGACTAATGATTTATTGTGTGCTAGCATAATTAATCAAGGAAGAAATACTAATAGAAATTCATTAATAAACCTAGGTGATTAGTAAGTTTTTCCTACATTAAGGAGGTTTTGTTTTTATGAATACAGTAAAGGGATCAGATGATGATTGTTTTAAATCAATCGTAGCATCTCCAAAAGGAAAAGAGATACTTGAAGGAATATTAAAACAAGTATTGAAAAAAGATGTCGAAATAATAGAGTTTGTTAATACTGAATTAGGAAAATTTAATAAAAATGTTAAAAATAAAAGAACAGATTTAATAGTGAAGATTGATGGAATAATAGCCAATGTTGAAGTAAATACTAATGATTATATTTATACTAAGTATTTTAGAAACTTTGTTTATTTAGTTGCTTTATTTAATAGATATTCCGTAATAGAAGTTGATGATGGTAAAAAGAAAAAGAAGAAATATGATTATCAAACAAATATAATCCAAATAAATTTAAATTTTGGTACTACTGACATAAATACGGATAAATTAATATTAGAAAATAGATTTGGAAATGCGGAAGGTCATATAATAAAGAATTTGGTATCATATGATGTATTTATAGACAATATCAAGAAATTTTGTTATGATAATGGTAGTAGAGAAGAATATAAGTATTTGTTAATGCTTGATATGACTTTGGATGAGTTAGAGGACTTTTATCCAGATGATGAGATAATAAAGGAGTATGGTGATGCGCTTATGAAATATAGTGAAGATGTGTTTATATATCCACATAGCGAAGAGGAAGAAAAACAGATGATGCATGATATGGAAATAGATATGGCGTACGATGATGGCGTTGAGCAAAATAAAATAGATGTAATAAAGAATATGCTTGAATTAGACTTACCAATTTCCACGATTGCTAAATCAATTAATATAAGTGAAGATAAAGTAGAAAAAATAATTAAGGAAAATCATTTTGATAAATAGATATTATAATTATTTTATTAAATGAACTAGCAAGTTTTTTAAAGTAGTATGGTGAAGCATTAATGAAATATAGTGAAAAAGGATTTATTTATCCATATACCCATGATGAAGAACAAAAAATGATACATAATACGGAAAAGAAGTAAGTGTTGAAAGAGTAAAAGAAATAATAGATGCAAAAGATTAAAGTTAATAAAAAAATTAGTGTTGGAATAGAGCACTAATTTTTTAATATGTTTCTAGTTCTTGTTTATGTTTATTTACGAATACTTGTAAAGCTTTATCAAATTCTGATTTATTGTCTAGGCCAATTAAGTATTCTTGGTTATCATCAATTGTTACTTTGCGGATGCAAAAGTCCATTAAATCTTTTTCATTATTTAAGTAAACATATTTAGTATTATCAATAGTTATTTCATCTGCTACAATGTAACTACCGTCTTCTAAATCAATTATTTTTACAAATTCATCCACTAGCGGCTTCCTCCTTTTAATCCTTGTAGAAGTTCATTTATTTTATCTGTTTCATTATGGGCATAAGCATTTTGTACTTCTTGAAAATAATTTAAATATTCTTCTTTTGTCATACCGAATGATGCAATATAATCTGGAAAAGTATCAAAACTACAAGACTTTATTTCATCTTCGGTGTATTTATCAGAACTAGTAGTAACTAATTCATGCATATGACGCATTATAACATCCATAAAATGATCTTGCCTATATTCTCTCAAATTAGTGTAGCAACCATAAATACGAGTGTCAATATCAATTTCTTTATTATTATCTAATACATCTTTGGCAATATCATTAGTATTATAATCCCAAGCATATCCAGCGCCATTTGGTAGTACTACATTGGTATCATAGGTATTATCAGTAACAGCTTGGGCAATAGTTTTATTAAAGCTGTATTCAGCAGCACGGTTTTGAACGGCATCAATAGTGTGGGAAACACCAACACTTAAAATTGTAGCAGAAGCAACAATTGCTAAAATTGCTTGTTTACGCATTTTCTTTGCTTTTTCTTGTCTTGCATTATATTTAATGCGTCTTTGATTACGTTTTTGAATTATGCTTTCTTGTAAACTATTTGCTAATGCCATAGTTGAATGTACATTAACAATTTCAAAAATTTCTTCGAAATCATTATTCATATTTTTGTTTTGTTCCACTTGTATACCTTCTTTCTATTATTATTTTACCTTAACTATTTGGGATATGCAATATTATTCATACTAGTTTACGTTATTTGTGAAAGTTATATTGCAAATAACTTTTTTGTTTGGTATAATTTATTAAGAATAGGTTAGGTGACATGGATGAGTTTGAGTGTTATCGATAAATATGTGGAAAAAAAGAAAAAAGACATATTAGAATATGCTAAAATATTGGAATCTTTGATAACATTAGAAGATAATAAAATGTGGAGTAATAAATCAGAATTTAGTGTCAATTGTAAAGAAATAATTGCTATTTATGCTGACAAATATTATTTTGATAATAATGTACATCGAGATAACCCAATAGAATACGCTAATGATAATATTAATTTTGTATTACAAGCAATAATTGAATATATAAAGACTAATAATAAACAAAGCATGTTAAGAGATTTAAAAAATGAAACTTTTTTATTATCAGTAATTATTTGTACATCTTGTTATTTGGATATTGCCACAAATGTTGTTGATGGTAATTATGTAGATACGAAAAATAAGTTTAAATATTTACTTAGTTATTTAAAAAAAACCAAAATATTAAAGGTTTATAATAATGATCGAGTACGAATTAATGAACTTTTTAATGCTTTAAAGAAAAATGCTAAAGAAGATGGTAAATTCTTTCAATATTTTGAAAATATTAATTGTTATAATCGTTATTATATTTATACTAGTGAACCTGTATATTATGGAATAGAATTTAAATATAATATTCCGGAACTTAAAGATTTCGATGCTTCTTTAGTTGATAAAGTAAAGGAAAATTATGGTGTTAAACTTTTGAATATTTCTTTAGAACTTTTAGTAATTAATATACTTAGGGAACTGATTAGTAATGGGGAAGTTAAAAATTATTTAATTTTGTTAGATGATGTTTTGAGTAAAAAGATTAGTTTGTTAAATCCTTTTACTCAAAAATATTTAAATAAATATGTTAGTATTTTGGTGCCTCTTGAAAAAGAAACAGACTATAATGAAGAAATAGGAAAAATAAATAAAATGGGAATAAATATAATATATGAGTATTTAGAATCAGGAAATGTTAATGAAAATAAATTTACTTATGATATGGAAGTAATTGTATTACCGGAATTTTTAGATAATAATTTGGAAAATGAATATACATGGGATAAAAACGGTATAAAGTTTATAAGTAGGAATAAGGAGGATTAATTATGAGTGTATATGGAGAATTCTTTACAAAATTTATGGAACCTTTTTTTGAAGGGCTATTAAACATTTTTAAGGGGATAGGTCAAGGGATAGGTCAGATGTTTAACTTTGTTAATTATATAACTGTTATTAATGACTACAAAAGTGACTTAACTGGTGTTGGTATGGTTATTATGATATTATCAATTATCCTTTTATTGGCTTTATTTGCAGTTATTATATTTTTGGTTTATAAAGCTATTAGAACTTATGTGAGATATCGGAGAAATGTAAAGAAAGAAGATCAGTTAATTGAAGAAATTGAAGTGCTAAATAATGAAGTATTGAAATTAAAAAGACAAAATGCGAAGATTTCTGAACTTACCAATGAAAATGGGGAAATTGAATATGATGAAGAAGGCAATGTTAAAGGGGAATTAAAAGAAGGAGAAAGTAGATTCTTTAAACTTAGCACAGTTGATGCTAAATTTGCTGAATATACTCCGGAAGAAATTCATAATAGTTTTACATTGGAAGAACTATGTGACACTTTTAGAAACTTCTCAGCATCTAAATTAGGTTTATATTATGATATCAATTTAATTAGATTATTTATTGCTTCATTTGCTTCAAATAAACTTATAATTTTGGAAGGTATTTCTGGTACTGGTAAAACTTCTCTTGCTTATGCTTTCGGAGAATTTACTAAAAATGAAACAACTGTAGCAAGTGTTCAACCATCATGGAGAGATTCAACAGAAATATTTGGATATTTCAATGAATTTACGAAGAAATTTAATGAAACGGAAATATTAGAAAAAATGTATGAAGCTCAATATACTGATGAAGTTTATATTACACTTCTTGATGAAATGAATATTTCGCGGGTTGAATACTATTTTGCAGAAATGTTATCTATTTTGGAACTGCCAAATAAGAAAGACTGGGTAGTTGAACTTGTTCCTAATGTATGGCCAAATGACCCTGAAAAACTTGATGAAGGAAAATTAAAGATACCTGAAAACATGTGGTACGTTGGTACAATCAATAACGATGACTCAACATTTATGATTACCGATAAGGTTTACGATAGAGCAATGCCAATTGCTATCGATGATAAATGTGAAGAATTTGCGGCTCCTGAGACTGAAGCTGTTCAAATCAGTTATAAATATTTTGAAGGATTATTTGAAAGTGCTGAGACAGAACACCCAGTTACAGATGAAACTCTTGAAAAAGTTGCTCAACTTGACCGTTATGTAATTGATCACTTTAGACTTGCATTTGGTAATCGTATTGTTAAACAATTAAGAGAATTCGTTCCTGCATTTGTTGCTTGTGGTGGCGATGAGGTAGCAGGTATCGATTATCTAATTGCTCATAAGATTTTAAGAAAATTTGAACAATTAAATTTAGCGTATATTAAAGACGAAATTGATGGATTAATTAACTATTTAGAAAAATTATTTGGTACTGGTAAAACTCCAGAATGTAAGGCTTATTTACTTAGATTAAAGAAGACAATATAGGTGGCAGATGAATATAGTTGATTACATAAATAATTTAAATAAAGAAAGAGTCGAAAAGTTTATTGAGTCTATTAGTTCAGATATTACTATTAAATCAGACATAGAAAAAAAGATAAGTGATACATCTTGGATTGATATGGTCGAAGAATGTATCCCTTACTTAGATAATATTATTAGAAATCCACGGAGATTTATTGTTCAGGAAGAAAACATTGTGCCAATTGAAAAGGCAAAAGTAGTAACTGAAGAATCAATTAGGCATTTAGCTCAGAATACTAATTTGATTCAAGAAGTTCATGAAGATGGAACTGTTATACCTCTTAAACTTTTAAATGTTTATCGGGAAGAAACAGTTGATTTATATGAAAACAGATTTATTAAATCATTGGTTGATAATTTGTACACATTTGTGCAAAATAAGCTTAATGAATCAGATCAGAAATCTTATGCTAAAGTTCATAATGTTGTAAATTATCAAGGAGAAAAGAAAGATAAAAATTCCGCATATAAAATAACACTTACTTTGGAAAGTAGCTTTGATGATGAAGTTGATGCATCAAAAGATGGTCATTCTTTGGAAGAAAGAATTGAACACATTCGTGATGTCTTGGCGGCTTTTAGATCATCGACTTTTATTAAAAATTTAAAAGAAAGCAGTCCTGTTAGAAGCCCAATTAGGAAGACTAATGTAATTTTAAAAGAACCTAATTTTATTAAAGCATTGGAATTGTGGGAATATTTAGAAAAAAATAATATAAAACCAATGACTTCAATTGAAAAAACTAGTACCGAAAGTAAAGATACTAATATTAAAGAAAAATATGATCTAGGTTTCTTTATCGATAGTGATGCTTTAAGAACTAGTGAGGAAGTACATACTGAATATAATGAAGCAATTATTAGTAAACTTATTAATGATTTTGTTTATTCAGGTAATGTAACAGAAAATGAATTTAGAAAAATTATAAATAAAGAATTTAAAGAAGCTAGTAAGAGAAAACATAAAGAAGAAGCAAACGTTAGTAAATGTTTTGATGATTTTGTAAGTTATTTTGATAAAGTATTGCATAAAGCAACAACATTACTAAAATAGTGAGGGATAGATATGGCGAAGAAGAAAGATGATATTAACAAAAATAATAATAGGGAAGTAATAGATTTAAAGGAATTTATGCTTCTAGATGCCCACAAACAAGACGAGAAGATTAAAAAAACGTTAGAAATAATGTATGAAGACAAAATAGAAGTAACTAAAAAACATGTTGAAAAAGTTTTAAATATTTGTTTTGATGCAAAAGATAACGAGATTTATTTGCCAGGAAGTTTGTGTGTTGAAAAACAGGCTAGTAAGTTACTATTTTATTTTCGCAAAAGAAATAATGTGGGTTTAATTATTCTTTTCTTATTAGCTTTTCTTTTTTTAGGTGGATTTGCTACTTACACCGGAGTTCAGTATTTGGGAAAAATAGAAATGAATCAGGACTTAGATGGTGATGGTATAGCAGATTTAAATATTGATTTGGATGACGATGGTATTTGTGATTTAAATTGTGATACAGATAAAGATGGCAAACCTGATCGTAATATTGATTATCATAATAATCGTAAAGCGGTATTTAACGTTTTAAGGGATGATGGTTCTATTTTTAATCCGGTTAATCAAGATATTGATGGTGATGGAAAATGCGATATAAACTGTGATACTAATGATGATGGTTGGCCAGACTTAAATATCGATTATGATGGGGACGGTAACATTGATTTTGACCGAGATATTGATAATGATGGCATTAAAGATATGGATTTAGATATAAATGGTGATGGGGTTTGTGATTTAAATTGTGATGAAGATAAAGATAATGTTTGTGATAAGAATTGTACAAATATAACAATTACAGAAAATGGTGGTGGAACTAGCCAAGAAGGTGAAGGAGATTTTGGCTTTGAAACAGCTAGCATTGTTGTTATATTTGATAGTCAAAATAATGTTTTTGCTGAAAATGTTTATCCAGATGATCAAGTCGGTGAAGGTTTAAATACTACAATTCCAGATTTAACATTTACGGTTCGAAATACCACTGATCGAGTTTTATATTATGATTTAGGTTGGATTGTTAATGAAAATTCTTTTGAAAGTGATAATTTCTGGTACCGGGTTGTAAGTGATAACAATGGTTTTAATCAAAGTTGGACGACTGCTCCATTTACGACTAGTGATATAGCTACGAGAGTGGAAATTGCTCCAAATACTACTCAAAGTTATGCGATATCATTTACTTTACATGGTACAGGTGAAGAACAAAATTATGACCAAGGTAAAGTATTTGATGGTGAAATTAGTATTGAAATGATTGAATAATAGAGCTTTAAGCTCTTTTTCTTTAGCTTGTAAGTTTTAAATTTGTTTGATATAATAGCTCTTAAACGAGGGGATAAAATGAATGGTATAGAAAAGGCTAGTTTGGGTACTAGATATTTGCTTGATTATTTTAATACACAAAAAGAAAAAGATTTATATGTTGTTAAAGATTGTGTAAAGGAAATAGAATTTTGGAGCATGGTTATGCTATTTTGTCATAATATGGACAAATTGTTTGAAGATATGCCTGCGGGAGTTATAGAGCATATTTTTACAGAGAAAAAAGTTTATAAATATCACTCTAGTAGTAAGGGCAATGAGGCTATTAAGGTAGAATTAGGAAAAGGGTATAAATCTTGTGTGGTTGGAAATTATAAGGATCAATTACGTCTTATACGAAATTCTTTGGCTCATGGAACATTTTATTTGGATCAGGATATGGTAATTTGCTATAATAAACAAAATGGATTTAAGGCAACATTTGATATCAAATGGTTTAAAGCTTTAATTACATTGTATGTATCAAGTAATAAAAATACAGTAAAAAGTGGATTTTTTGATTATCAAATTGTAACTTTGATGAATACTGATAATCTTTATGGTAAAGATATATTGAAACTTCAAAATAGTGGGTTAGTTCATTTTCTAAAGGTTAGTTGTGTTGCAAAAGATGTAGATGCGGTTATAAAAAGAATTCCAACGTTAGAAAAATATCGAGATTCACTTTCATTTGATCATTTAAAACTTAGTTTTATTCATATTTTAAAAGAACAGATTATCAAATATTCTCGGAAAAATAGTGTTGACGATGCCTTTAAATGGGCATTAAAGGATTTAAAAGAAGACTTTGCTGGTATTTTACACATTGAAGAAGTACGTATTGATAGTAGTCTTTTAGAAGATCCAGCTTTTTTGGAGTTAAATTTTAATGCAGCTGGAGATTGTTTAGTTAATGAATATGATGCTAAAGATCCTGTTAACTTTAATTCTAATCGTGCAAAACAATTATTAAAATTATTAGAAAAAATAAAAAATGATCAGGAACTTTCTTTGGAAGATATGTATTTAGCTAAAGATAGTGAGAGTTTTTTGCTTATGCTTTATGGGTATATGATTAGTGCTAATAAAATTATGGGATATCAAGCTAAAAAGGCTTTGGAAATATTGCGGGATTTTGATTCTCAAATCAGTTTTTCTTATGTTCATGCGAAAGTTGTATGGAAAGAGTATATTAAAAAAATTAGTAGGGGAATTGATGCTTTGGTTGAAGCTAGAGCTAGTTTTGATAAAATCGATTTATGGAAAGACAGATTGAGAATATATAAGAATCGTTTAGAACGTGCTATAAATGATGATTCTGCTAATTTTTTAAAAAGTATTCGTAATTCTTTAACTCATGGTTTAGTGGATTTTGATAGTGATACAATTACTTTTTATGGGGAGGAACCTGAAATAAAAATTCCTAAAATAGTAAAAAAGACTGGAGAGTTAAGTGAAACTACTTTTCAAAATAAAAGCCGGACTTGGGAGATAAATATAGCAGAAGATGATTATATTAAATTGTTAGATAATTTGTATACGGCAATGGGTATAGAAATACGGGTAAATATTGCTAAATATCGTAAAAGGAAAAATTATTTACAAGATTAATATTGATTTAGAGAAGTAACTATTATATAATTTTTAGTGTTAGATAGGAGAATATTCATGGATTGGCGTAGCATTCGCGAGTTGTTATATGATTCGCTCAAATTGATTGCAGTTATAGTAGTTATTTTATTTTTAATGATATATGTTGTTTCAATAACTCAAGTTGTTGGTAGTTCAATGAAGTCTACTTTAATAGATGGTGATGTTTTAATTCTTAGCAAAGCTAACTATCGTTTTTTTGATATAAAAAGAGGAGATATAATATCCCTAGATTATGAAGATACTAAATATTTGATTAAAAGGGTAATAGGACTTCCGGGTGATACAATAGAAATAAAAGATAATGTTTTATATGTAAATGGGAATATATATGAAGAAGAGTACTTAGATGAAGGCCTTGAATATCCTGACTTTTTCTTAAGTGACTTAGGATATGATACTATTCCGGAAGATATGTATCTTGTTTTGGGGGATAATCGAGAAGATTCTTTAGATAGTAGAGAAATAGGATTAATTAGTAAAGATAATATTAATGGAAAAATTGTATTAAGAATTTGGCCATTAAATAAAATTTCTACATTTTAGAAAACTTTTAACTAACTTGTCATAGAGTATAAATGGGGGGTTAGTTTTTTTCTGTTTTGCTTGATTATTAGGAATTTTTGTGATATATTAGAGCTAGCTAGAAAGGGAGGATAAGATGGATAAGAGAAAAGGTATAATTTTAGCTATCGTACTGTTTTTGATCATTGGCCTTGGAACATTCGTGTTTGCGGGTACTGATGAACAACGATTGGAAGGCAGTGGCGATTCTTCAGAAAATCCAACTGAAGGTAAAGATCCAATCACTAATCCTGATACATCAGATGACCCTAGTGGGGAAATTGATGGTGCAGGAAATCTAACAGGGGAAGGAGGAACAGATAGACCAGGACGTGGCGATGTAACAACTCCAGTTATTGATGAAGTTGAAACACCAGAAACAGATGATAATAATGTTGATACAATAGATTGGGCTAGTTTATTAAATGAACTTGCACAAATGGTTAATACTTCTGAAGATAGAAAAGATATTGAAGCTGCAATAGAATTTAGAAAAAACAATAATATTACAGTAGAAAATATTGAATCTTTAGGTGAATCTGCTATAGATTCTTTAAAAACAGTTAATGCAATATTAGATGATGAAACAGCACCAGCTATTGAACCAGATTTAGATAAAAACTTCTTTAAAGAAGTAAGTGTTTCTATAAATGATGATACAAAATATACATTTGTTCTTGAAAGATTAGATGGTGAAAGCATTCCTGAAGGAGCGACTTTAGATAATCTTAATCTAGAAGGCGAATATAAATTAACTGTTGTTGATGCTGCATTTAATGAAACTGTTGTAACATTTACTATTGATAGAAATGAAACTGAAGAAACTAAAACAACAATGGATGTTGCTAATACAACTCATTTTGATAGTATAGAAGATGCTGTTGCTACAATTACTGATTTATCACTAGATAAAGTTGTAGTTGAAAATCAGGATACAAAAGAATCAATTACTTTTGTTGCCGAAGATGGAAATGCAGAAATTAAATTAAGTGAAGAAGCAACATTTAAATTAACTGCATATGATAAAGCAGGTAATGAAACAACTTATTGGTTAGCTGTTGATGAAACAGATCCTACTATTTTATTTACTGATAGCGAAGGTAATGAACTTAGTGATTTAACTAATAAAGATGTTACTATTACAGTATTTGATAAATTCTTAACTGAAGTTACTGTTACTGATATAAATAGTAATGAAACAGTATATAAAGAATTTACAACAGATGGCAATAACGAAAATAAAACACTTATTTTAACGGAAAGTAAAGATGGTAATTATACTATAACTGCTAAAGATAAGGTAGGTCGCACAATTACAGAAACTATTGAAATAGATAAAACTAAAATAGAGGTAAATCATTTATATGTACTTAATAATAGTCATAATGAAATGAATTATAATGGCGAAGATAAATATCAAGTTATTGGTATTGGTCAAGATTTATATGTTGAATATGTTTTGAAAGAAGAATTTGCAACTACTCCAATATTAACTATTGGTGGAAAAACATATGAAATGACATGTAATACTGCTAGTTGGAATGACGAACTTTATAAATGTGATGTTCATGTAACAATTAGTACTGATATGAGTTTAACTCATAATGAAGTAATACCATTTACGATTAGCGGAGTAAAAGATGCTGCTGGTAATGAAACTATTGTAACTGAAGAAAATGTTACTAGCACTGAAAAATATGGTAAAGTTAAATTTGATGGAAAAGCTCCTAAATATAGTAAATTAGGAATATTAAATGTAGATCACTTAAGAAGTGGCGAAGATGTAACTGTCATTAATTTAGGTGAAGAAATAAGAGTATTATTTAATTTCTCTGAAATATTAGGAGTAAATCCTAAAATGACCATAGGTGAATCAAAAACTATATATGAACTTAAATTAGCAGAAGATTATGATAATTTTGCAAAATACACTTATGTTGCTGATATTAAAATAAATGAAGATATGAATTTAGCAAATGGTGATTTAGTTTATACCATCTTTGGTTACGCTGATGCTGCAGGTAATGTTGGAAAAACAATATATTCTACAGATTCAGATATTAAAGTTTATAGTCAATATCCAGGAGTAAAATACGATACTGCTGCTCCTAACATTGAATTAATTGGAGAAGACAAAGTATATATAAAACAAAATGATAAATATGAAGATTTAAGTGTTAATATTTCTGATAATATTTCTGATAATATTATTCCTACATACAAAGTATATTATTCTGAAACTGGAGAAGATGGAACATTTACTACAGTTGGAACAACTTTAGATAGTATTGATACGACTAAAGAAGGCCAATATAATGTTTGGTATTATGCTACTGATGCTGCTGGTAATACTTCATCAGTTAGAAGAATAGTAGTTGTAAAATCATTAGAACCAATCGCAGCTGGCATTTATGGCGGAAATAAAGTTGGCGATACTTTCTATGCTAATGATGATGATATAATTTATATAAATTTTCAATTTTCTGAAAAATTAGCAGTAAATCCTAAAGTGAATATTAATGGTGAATTTGTTTTTCAATATGGTGACCCAGTTGAAAAAGAAAATGCTAATGGTGAAAAATATTATATATATTCAAAAGCCATTAAAGTCGGAGATTATAATTTTGGCGAAGGCAAATTAAGCTTTAGAATTTATGATTATGAAGATATTTATGGTATTGTTGGTGATGACATTACACACGAAGATCTTATTGAAAATGATTATCAAAATGGTCAAATCGTGATTGATAACATTCCAGCAAAACTTGAATTTGTTGGTGAAGATGAAACTAATTATAATATTCTTCGTATTGAAGCTGGTACAGAAATAACTTTAAAAGATGTATTAGCAACTGCAACTGATGCAAACTTTAAAGAAGATGTAAAAGTTAAACCTTATAACGCTATTTTCATTAATAATGTTGATCCTAGTGTAAAATATGATTTTTCTAATGGGTTTGATACTAAAAAGCCAACAGGAAATAGATACCATGTTTATTATAAAGTAGAAGATTATGCAGGAAATGTTACTGAAGGGGAAATGCTTATAGTAATGAGTGATACAACTCCAGCAACAATTACTCCAACTCAAGATGATAATTATCATGTAGAATATGGTAGTGAATTTACTCCTGTTACTGCAACAGTAACTGACAATGTAGATGAAACTAGTACTAATTATGAACCTAGAGTATATATCAGATATATATATCCTTCAGCTGAATATAATACAGGAGAACTATATTATAACAATACATTTAATACTGCTATACCTGGATATTATTTAGCAATTTGGGATTATACAGATTCATCTAGAAATGTAAGTAATACATTAAAAAGATGGGTAATAGTAAGTGATACAACTGCTCCAGATATTGAAGGTGTAGAAGATAATGGTGTATATATTGTATCAAGAAGTATGGGTTATCCAACTGGTGGAATAGTTTTAAAAATAACAGATAATTCTAAATATTATACTATTACATTTGATGATGAAGTATTCTATAATGTTAGTGACGATACATTAGCAAATACATTTAAAAATGGTTTACCTTATCAAGAAACTTTAAATGGTATTGATATTTGTGCTGAAGATACATATGGAAATAAATCTTGTGTAAAAAATGTAACTATTATTAATATTGATGAAGCAGGATTTGAATCAGCATTAGCAAATGGTGGAAATGTTGTGCTTCCAGAAAATACAACTATCCAACTTAACGGAAGTGTTAATGTACCTTCTAATACAACAATTATTGGTAGTTCAACTAGTAAAATAGTTGGTAGTCTAAATTTAACTGGTTCAAATATTACTTTGAAGGATGTTAATATTGAAAACGATAATACTACAATAAATATTTCTGATAATGCTGAAAATATAGTTATTGATGGTGGTGCTTATACAACAAATAAAACAACAAGTAGTAATCCTCAAGGTCAAGGAACTATTAGAGTTGGTAATGTAAATGGAGAAGCTTATACTTCACCAATAACAATTAAAAATGCAACATTAAAAGGGGGAATTCATCTATTAAATTACAATGCATCAGTTGAAAATATAACAGGAAATAATATTACTGTTGAAAACGATGCAACTCCTAAATTAATAGGAATACTGGTAGTTTCTGATTATGAAGGTTATTCACAAGAAACAGTTGATTATCTAAATAATCAAAATTTGATTAATATGAATTACTATGATGATGTAAACCAACATTATTTAACTGCTATTCAAGATACTAATTGGGTAGATAGATATTTTGTATTAGTTAAATAATCAAACTAAAGAGCAAAATTAATTGCTCTTTTTTTAATGATTTGATAATATATAAAAAAAGATAAAATCTTTGCAATAAAATTGATTCCTATTGCATTGTCTTAGTGAAAGGAGTTAAAAACAGTGGAATTAAGTAGTTACATTGTAAGAATAGCGGATAAGGATACAAATGCTTTACATGAATTATATGAATTTATAAATAAAAATGTTTATGCATATTCTCTAAGTATTTTAAAAAATCATGATGATGCTTTGGAGGTAATGCAAGATACATTTATAACTATTTATAATAATGCTGATAAGTATGAAAACCAAGATAAACCAATGGCATGGATACTTACTATTACCAAGAATTTGTCTTATATGAAGTTAAGAAAAAGCAAAGTAACAAGTGATATTGATGATTTAGTATTTGCAAGTAATGATAATCATGATGATAAATTATTAGTTAAGTATCTATTAGATAAATTAACTAAGGAAGAAAGAGAAATAGTAATACTTCATATTGTAAATGGATTTAGGTTTCATGAAATAGCTAAATTGCTTAATTTAAAGTTGTCTACGACATTATCTAAATATCACAGGGCAATTAAAAGAATCAAAGAAATTGTAAAGGAGGAATCGATATGAGTAAAATAAAGAAAAAAATTAAGGGGGCTTTTAATAGTATCGTACTTCCCGATTTTGATATGAATAATCTAGAAAAAAGGAAAGGAATGGTATTAGTGAAAGAAGAGAGAAAAAAAAGTAAAAAAGGGTTATGGATTACTTTAAGTGCATGTGTTGCTGTTTGTGTTTGCTTATTTATTGGTCTTGGCTATTTTAATAATAATATGAAGGTTGCATCTACAATTGGTATTGATGTAAATCCTAGTATTACTGTAACTGTTAACAAAAAAGAAAAAGTACTTGATGTAACAGCCAATAATGATGATGCAAAAATAATATTGGAAGGAATGGATATAGCAGGAAGCGATATAAATGTTGCTATTAATGCCTTGATTGGTTCAATGGTTAAAAATGGCTACATTGATGAACTGGCTAACTCAATACTTATTTCCGTAGATAATCCAAATAGTGCTGAAAGTGAAGCATTAAGACAAAAAATAGTTGATGAATTAAATGCTTTTATAAATAGTGGGAATAATATTTCTGTTGTTAGTCAAAGCATTACTTCAAGTAGTGATAAAGAAGCACTAGCAAATAGTTATGGTATATCAGTAGGTAAATTAGAACTTATTGAAAAATTAATTGCTAAAAATAATTTATATACATATGAAGAATTAAAAGATTTATCTATTAATGAATTAAATCTACTTCTTGGAAGTGCTACAGAAAATGTAACTACCTCAGGTTCTGCTAGTGATAAGTCATATATAGGTAAAGATAAAGCGTTAGAAATTGCTTTAAGTGATGCTGGAGTAAGTAGTGTAACTTGGAGCGAAGTAGAGATGGATTATGATGATGGATTCATGACTTATGAAGTAGAATTTACCTATAATAATCGAGAATATGATTATGAAATAAACGCTACAACTGGAGATATTTTAGAATCTAATAGAGAATATGATGATGATGCAAATACTAATAGTGGTTCATCAAGTAATAGTAACAGTTCTAGCAGCAGTTCAAGTAATAATTCTAGTAGTAATACTACATCTTCTATTTCATCAACTATCTCAGGTTATGAAAGTGAAGCAGAAAGTATATTGAGTTCTATTAATAATATTGCAACTCCAAGTAACAGGAATGATGCTCTATCTTTATATAGAGAATGGGAAAGTAAGATTGAATCTTTGGATAATGAGTTAGATAATTATGATGATACTCTAGAAAGAATGTATAAACGTGGAGAATTATCGCGTAGTGATTATAATTCTTATGAACGCCAAATAGAAGCGATAGAAAACACTTTAGAACAAGCAGAAGAAACTTTAGAATACCGCACTGGTTATGATGATTAAAGAGTAAACTTAATTGCTCTTTTTTTTATTTACAAAATATGCTATACTTTTTATGTAATAAATGATAAGTAGTAAGGAGTATTTTTATGGCATATATAAAGTTTAAAGAATTAACTAAATATTTTGATTTTAAAGACGAAACTAATCCTTTTGATTTGCCGGATTATGCAAAAGAATATGTTGAAAAAGAAGAAAAGATATTAATGGGATATAAAAATAGTAAAGATTATGTGGTATTTACAGATAGAAAAATGATTTTATTTGATAGAGATACACTAGCTTTATATTATAAAAAAATTCATATTATCCCATATGTATCAATATCTACTAGTGCTATTAACTTTAAACCAGGTAAAGTAGAAATATTGTTTAGTTTAGATAGTGGTTATCAGCTTCATATTAACTTTTTAGATATGAATCATGATAAAAAAGAAACCATAAAAAAAATATATAAAGTCATGATGCGAGCTAAGATATAGTATATTATGTATAATTTTGTCAATTGGTAAATAATCAATTGACTTATTATATTTAATCTTGTATTCTTATAATAGAAGGAGGGAAGATAATGAAGAAGCTTATAGGTTTAGTAGCAGTACTCATGTTGTTTGGTATTACTAATGCATCAGCTATAACTGTTGATGATATTGAATATCCTGGTAGTAACGTAACTGTAGAACAAGATCCAAATACTAAGGTATATACTCTTACTCTTACTGGCCCAGCTATTCAAGATTTAATTATTCGTGATGGTGAAGATGTTGTACTAGATTTAAATGGAAATTTACTAGTTAATTTTACTTTATCTTGTGAAGCTATTAAAGTTGAAACAGGTGGTAAACTTACTATTGTAGATAATAGTGCTAACCAAGGTGGTAGAGTTACTCATGTTGCCGATTCTACTTATGGTCCAATAACTAATTTAGGTACTTTAATTATCGAAGGTGGAACATTTGCTGTTGAAGATAGTTTCTATGTTATTCGTAATGAAGGAACAGCTATTATCAACGGCGGAACATTTACTAGTACATCAACTGATACATCTTTAATTGGTAATATCAGATATGTAGATGAAACTGTTACACCAGTACTTACTATTGAAGATGGAACTTTTACAGCTGTAAGTAATACTGTAAAAAACAATGAAAATAGTGAAGTAACTATTAATGGTGGAACATTTACTAGTGAAAATGCTTTTGCATTAGATAATTCTGGTACTGCTGTTGTTAATGGGGGAGAATTAACTTCAACAAATAATTCAGCAATAAGAAATATCATTAATAATGTTGATGGTTCAACAACTTCACTAAAAGTGGCTGAAAATGCCGTATTAACTTCAGGTGCTGATAAAGAAAATTATACAATATATGATGCGACTTTAGCAGCTGATGTTACTGAAGATTATGACGTAACTTTAGATGAAGATGGAAATATTGTTCTTACTGAAAAAGAAGAAATTGATACTCCTGTAGAACCTGATGAACCTGTGACACCTAGTGAACCAGAAATAGAAAATCCAAGTACAAGCGATAACGTTTTAACTTATGCGGTTCTTGGTGGAATTTCTCTAGTAGGAATTGCTGGTGTTAGTCTTTATTTAAAGAAAAGAAATAACTAATAATTTAAAAAGATGGCTTTAACAGTCATCTTTTTGTATGCATTAATTTAATTGTTGTGCTCGTGGTTTTCCTTCTTGAATTATAGTGCCATCCTCGATGTCAATGATTGTATCATCTCTTCTAAATTTGTAATCTTCTTCTTCCTGATAGAAAATAGCTGGTGGTTCTGGTATATTTTCTTTTTCATTGGGTGGAATTAACGCCAACAATAATACTGCTAAAACAATCTTCAAATTAATCACCTATCCTTTAAAATATTGTAGTAAAAATGAGCACAAATATCTAGTTACTATTGAATATGATTTAATAAAAGTGCAAATTGACTATGTCTTAAAAGTTTGTTAAAATTATGTTATACAGGAGTTGATGATAATGACAAAATTAAAAGAATTATTTAAAAATAAGAAGTTTTTGATTGTGTTTATTATTATAGTTATTCTAATAATTTCTTTAGTAATATTCTTATGTTTATTTAATAGAGAAACTAAAGAATTAAAAGAAAATAATTATACTAGTTATTTAATAAGTGAAAATGAAGTATTATTAGAAATTGAATTTAAAGAAAGTTATTATGAATGTACTAGAATGGGAAAAGTAAGTACTTGTAGTGATGTAACAAGTGAAGTAACAAATGTTGAAGTTTTAGTAGATACAGATGTAAATTTAGATAATCTAGATTTAGAAAATACTATTATAAATTTTGTTAATGCTTTACTGGATAATGATGTAGAAATTAATGATTTAATAATAACTTCTAATTATGAATTTAAAGATGAATTTGTTGCTAAATTAAAAGAAAAAATAAATGGTGATATAAACATTTATTTAGATTATCAAAAAAATATAGATGATTTTAATACAGAAGAAAATTATTATACAATAACCTTTGATACTGCTGGGGGAAGTAGTATCGATAGTATAGTTGTCAAAGAAAATGATATGATAACTAAACCAGATGATTCAATAAAAGAGGGATATACTTTCTTAGGCTGGTATATTGATGATGAAGAATTTAACTTCGAAGATTTAGTTAAAAGTGATTTAACTCTTGTTGCTAAATGGGAGGAAAATAAAAATAGTAGTTCAGGAAGTTCATTAAGTGGAGAAACTACTACAAATACTGACAGTAAAATTAATTTGAATAATAATTTAAGTGCTACTGTTTATAAGAAAAGTACTGGTAGTCAAGCTTGCTTTTTCTATATATTTGCCAGTAACTTACAAGAGTTATATCCGGATGCTTCATATAGTGATATTTCTAATGGCACAACTAGAGTAAGTTTTTGTCCATTTCCAAAAAGTGATTGTCCTTCTTCAGAAATCGCTTTAGATGACTTAAATAATAGCAATTTAGTATTTAATACTAGTAAAGAAAGTTCTTTAGAAAATACTTTGAAAAAATATGATAATACAGAAGGATTTAATCTAGTATCATTTAATAATGATAATCATAAGATTAGTTTTGAATATGAATATATTACTTTTAATGGCTTGAATGTTGCTGATGGTACTACTGCTAATAAAGAAGTTGTAAATGCTTTAAAAGGCGCATACTTATTTCAAGGTCCTTACGGGGACTATGACTTTTCTGAAAATGTCACTGTAAATGAAGAAATATGTGAAAAATTTAATTTAGATTGTGGCAGGTGGTAAAATGAAATTCTTTAAAAAGAATTTTCTTTTAATATTGATATGTTTCTTAAGTTTTATTCTAAGTGTTAATGCTGCTACTAATCCATATGGTAAATATCAAGATTTATATGGGGTTAAAACTGTAAGGTGTACTTGGTATGCATGGGAGCAGGCTTATACCAATGCCGGTGTTGCTTTACCTGGATGGGGAAATGCCCAAACTTGGTATAATTCTGCTGCTATGGCGGGTTATTCAGTTGGCAAAGAAGCAAGATCAAATTCGATAGCAGTTTGGTCTAGTAGTGATTCCTATGGACATGTTGCATATGTTGTTTCAGTTGATGAAAGCGGAGAATATATGACTGTTAATGAGGGCGGAATACCTACTGAAGAAAATGAAGGTATTATAATTGGATCTAGACTTTCAACTAGTGCTTCTAATTTAATTGGTTTTATATATTTGAGTGATGCTCCGAAAAGTTCTGGAGGTAGTACTTCATCATCTAATAACTTAGAATCTAAAAATAAATCTAGTAATAATAACTTAAGTAGTATGGAAATTGATATAGAAGGTTTTACATTTAATCCAGAAGTTACTGAATATAATTTAGAAGTTAATTATGATACTAAAATAATAACTATTAGAGCAATTACTGAGGATACTTTAGCAATTGTTACTGGAGCAGGGGAAAAAGCCTTAAGCGTCGGTGAAAACAATTATAGTATTGTTATTACTGCTGAAGATGGAACTACTAAAGAATATAAGATAAATATTACGAGAAATGCTAAAGTAATCCATGAAGAAAAAGCACCAGTGGTAGAAACTGAAAATAAAGATAAATCCAATAATAAAATTTTAATAGTAGTTTTATTTATCATTATAATATTAGTTACTTTGGGTATCATATTATTAATTAAGTATAGAAGAAAACAAATAAGCAAATAAATTACATTAATGAAAAATTTTTTTGACGAATATAATATTTATATGTATTAATGAATTTTTGTAAATTTGATACAAGATGCATTATTTCATTAATGTATTTGACATTTATATGAAAATTTGGTATATTTTAGGTGCTTGATAAAGCAAAAAAGTACATGTTAGTCGCTTCCGAATGGTGCGAGTTATAAATGATTCCGGTCGAGAAATGTTAGTCGCTTCCGAATGGTGCGAGTTATAAATGATTCCGGTCGTAAATGTGAGAACTTTATCATATAATGATAGAGTTTTCTTTTTTGTTATAGGAAATAATGTTTCAAGAAATTAATTAGCAAATTTTAATAAATAGATAAAATAATATTATCATATTATTTATTGGGTGATAATATTGTTTTATAATACTATTCATACGCGTATTAGATATGTTTTTTTAATTGTAGCCATTGTTTTAGTTATTGCAATTGCTAGAGTATTTTATATTCAAGTCTTTTCTTATGAAAAATTGAATAATCTTGCTGAATCATTGTGGAGTAGAGAGTTGCCCATATCAGCAGATCGTGGTGAGATTGTTGATCG
>CALVVI010000013.1 GCA_944363815.1 uncultured Bacilli bacterium
GCTCCTCAGCATTGCCATATCCCCTAAGCAATAATTATATTGTATATTATTTCATTAAAATTTCAATAGGACATTTTAACTTAAAAATAACTTTTCAGAATATTTTACTAGGACATTTTAACTTAAAAACACTTTTATAAAAATAGGACATTTTAAAAAACAAATCACATTTCTAAGCAAAAAGGTTGATAAATAGAAACTTTTTTTGTTATAATACATTAAGAAAGGATTTCTTTAGGATATGAAAATAATCAATAATTTAAAATATACTTATAAAAAATATGGATTTTTATTACAACAATTAGTATCTAGAGATTTTAAAGTAAAATATAAAAGAAGTGTTTTAGGTATTTTCTGGAGCCTATTATATCCCATATTAATGATGGCTGTTATGGCTATAGTTTTTTCTAATGTTTTTAGAATGTCAACGCCAGGTGTTAGTTATTTAGCTTATTTAATGATAGGGTTAACATTTTTTAATTATTTTAGTGAAGCTTCAAACTTAGCTATGAGTAGTGTTGTAGGTAATTTTAGCTTAATTAATAAAGTATATATTCCTAAATATATATTTCCACTTTCAAAATGTCTATTTGTAGGAATAAACTTTTTACTTACTTTAATTCCTTTATATGCTGTAATAATTCTTACAGGAACAGGCCTTAATTGGTGGCATTTATTATTACCTTTTTCTTTTATTTGTTTATTTTTGTTTACTGTTGGTATGGGATTCATTTTATCAACGATTTCAGTATTCTTAAGGGATATGTTTTATATTTATGGAATAATAACAACGATTTGGACATATCTAACTCCAATTATGTATGATATAAGTATAATTAATCCAACATTACAATTTATAATGAAGTTTAATCCAATGTATCAATTTATTAATTTTGCTAGATCAATAATTCTTTATGGCAATTGTCCAACCATAGGACAGTTTGCAGGTTGTTTTGTTTCAGCAATAGTTATATTCTTTATAGGAATATTTGTCTTTAAAAAGAATCAAGACAAGTTCATCTATTATGTGTAGGAGGGGGCAACAATGAAAAAGAAAGAAATAATGATTAAAGTAAACAATGTATCGATGCGTTTTAATTTAGGCATTGAAAAAGGATTTTCTCTAAAACAAGGATTTATAGATTGGTTTAACAAAGAAAAAAGAAAAAAAAATAAAATAAAAAATAACAACTTTTGGGCATTGAAAGATGTTAATTTTGAAATTAATAGAGGTGAAGTTGTAGGTTTTATTGGTTCAAATGGTGCTGGAAAGTCAACTCTTTTAAAAGTGGTTGCAGGTGTTATGAAACCAACTAAAGGAAATGTTGATGTTTATGGAAATATTTGCCCGATGATTGAACTAGGGGCCGGATTTGATACTCAGCTAACTGCTCGTGAAAACATTTATTTAAATGGAGCAGTGATGGGATATTCTAAAGAACTTATTGATTCAAAATTTGATGAAATAGTTGAATTTTCGGAACTTAAAGACTTTTTAGATGTTCCCGTTCAAAATTTTTCTTCCGGAATGGTTGCAAGGCTTGCATTTTCTATAGCCACAATTGTTGACCCAGAAATTCTTATTGTGGACGAAATATTATCAGTTGGAGATATTGCGTTTCAAGCTAAAAGTGAAGCAAAAATGATGCAAATGATTGGCGGCGGAACCACAGTATTATTTGTGTCACATTCTATCGAGCAAATAAAAAAGATGTGTAATAGAGTAGTATGGATTGAACATGGTGTAGTTCAAAAAATTGGGGGCAAAGAGGTATGTGATGAATATCGCGATTTTATGCGTAAAAAGTAAGAGTGTTTCAGGAGGTAGTATTGTATATGAAAAAGGTATTATTTACAAGTAAAAACTTAGAAATTGGTGGAATGGAAAAAGCATTATTGGCTTTAATTAATTCTTTAGCAGATACTAAAAAATATCAAATAACTTTATTATTAGAAGAAAAAAAAGGAGTTTTATTAAACAATCTTAATTCTTCAATTAATGTTGAAGAGTATAAAGTATCTCGATGTCGCTTTGCCTTTTTAAGAAAGACAATCAATTTTACTCATCGTTTTTTTTGGAAATTAAAAAACAAAAATAAGTATGATTTTGCTTGTTGTTACGCAACTTATTCACGGATATGCAATAAACTAACTAGGATTGCTTCAACAAATAATTTGCTATATGTACATAGTAATTATTATGATTACTATAATCATAATGCTGATTTAGCAAAAAAACTATTTGATGAATTGAATATTTCAAAATTTACAAAAGTAGCATTTGTATCTAATGAAGCAAAGCAAGGAATTGCCACTGTTTATCCTGAATTATATGATAATTTTGTAGTAATAAATAACATATTTAATTACAAAAGTATTGAAAGTAAAATGTATGAAAAAGTAAATTATCAAAAAGATAAAGAAAAGTCTCTATTCTTATTTGTGGGCAGATTAGAAGAAGAATCGAAACAAATAACAAGATTGATAAAAGCTGTAGACATTACCAAAAATTTCAGTGATAAATTTGAAGTTTTAATAATTGGTGATGGTATGAATGAAGAAGAATATGAAAAATTAATTGATGACAAAAATTTAAATCAGTATATTAAAATGCTAGGATCTAGGGAAAATCCATATCCATATTATTTGTTAGCTGATTATATTATTTTAGTTTCTAATTTTGAAGGTTTTCCAGTTATTTATAACGAAGCATTATTTTTAAATAAGCCTGTTCTTACCACAATTAATTGCTCTGATGATGCAATCAATATTGGAACAGACTTAGGAATAATTATGGAAAAAGATCCAGAAGATATTAGTAAAAAAATGCTTGATGCCATAAGTAATAAACTACAAGTTAAGCTAAAAAAAGTGGATTATAAAGAAATAAACAATAAAAGGTTAAAAGCAATTTGCAATTTGATTGAGGGGGATAGAAATGAATAATTTTGATTTAATTACATCATCAAACAGTAAAACTTTTAAAGAAAATTCCAAGTATTCATTTGGTATATTAAAATTAAAAAAAGGATGGAATAAAATTACATTTTTAGGTTCTGGTAAAGCTGAATTTTTCATGAAAAGTAAAACAAATAAAAATATTTATCAAGGATCCATAAATTCTACCCAATATATTTATTTGACCAAAAATAAATATGCTTATGCATATATCATTAGTTACGATGAGTCAAATATAGAAAAGTTAGTAATCCAACCTGAAGAAAATAATACTTTAATAAATGAATTCCCTAAATATAATAACTTAATTATAACTCATGATATCGACGATATTGGCTTTTGGAAATTTTTAGAAATCTCTGAAACCGAAAAAATGAAATATGATGTGTTATTTATTAAACAAAATATGTTAAGCAAGATTCAGAAAACAAAAAACACAAATGTATTTGAAGGAAATTATTCAGATTTAAGAGAGCTACTGATGTTTAAACATTATGATAATATTGTTTTTTGGAATTATAATTATGAAAGCTTAAAATCGATAATAAAATGTGACTATCATAATACAACAATCTATTTTAAAGAATTTTTAGATAAAAACTTGTATCTAAATTATGAAGTCTTTCAAAGAATTTATGGTACGGTTTATCCTAAAATGAGTAGTGCCAAAACTGAGGAATTGTTGAACTTAAAAAATATATTTCAAAATTTAAATTATTCCCGAAACTGTATATTTTTATTTGATAGTGAAAAAGAAAAGAATTTTTTTACCACCAAATTAAATATTGAATTTAATCATTATAAAATATTGCCTACTAAATATATTGTGGAAGCAGATAATATATATTCAAAAAAAAGGAATTTCCCTAAAAGAATTGCTATATTTAAAGAGTTAAACGAATTTAGTCGAAATGCTGTAGATGTCGATCAAAAAATATTGGCAGAATTATCTTCCAATTCTAGGTTTTCGAAAACATCAATTGACTATTATGGTTCTGGAAAGTGGAAAGAAATATTATTAAAAAATATAATTAACCAAAAAAATGTTAATTATATTAATTGTGTATCACCGGATGACTTTATTAAAAAAATAAAAGGTCAATATGATTTAGTAATATTAAGTAACAGAGATTATCTTAATTTAGAATTAATTTATTCAATTTTGGCATTAGGTATGCCTGTAATAGTAAATGATAGTAATTTATATAATATCCAAATACCTGAACAATTAATAGTAAAAAACAATTCTATTGAAGAATACATTAACAAAATAGATAGCTTATTATTTGATGAACTGTATTACGAATCGACTCTTGAAAAAATGAGTAAAGCTATTGCAAAAATTCAAGACAATTCAAGTTATTATGATTTTCTTGCTATGCTAAAAGAAAATAAAGACTATCATTTAAAAAGCACTAAATCTAAACCAGTTTTATCAATTATAATCCCGGCATATAATGTAAGCAAATATGTTTCTGCAACTATTTGGTCTTTAATAAATCAAAAAAATTACAATGATATTGAAATATTAGTTATCAATGACGGATCTAAAGATAACACTTTAGAAGTGGCTCAGAAAATTAAAAATGATTTATTTACTAAAGACACTTCAATTATAAAAATAATTGATAAAGAAAATGGTGGACATGGTTCAGTAATTAATCGTGGTCTTCAAGAAATGACTGGCAAATATGTTAAAATCATCGATGGAGATGATACAGTAAATTCTCTTAATCTTTCTGATTTAATTGAAAAATTAAAAGATGAAAATGCTGATGTAGTACTAAATAATTATAAAGAAGATTACATTGCTATTAATAGTGAAGTGCCAATTAGATTTTATGAAAATTTGCCTATTAATACTATATTGGATTTTGAAACGTTGTGCAAAAACAAAATTTTTACTTATTGGGGCCCATTATTACCAACGGCTACTTATAACGTTCAAAATTTAAAAAAACGTTTCTTTAAAATAAGTGAAAAAATATTTTATGATGATATGGAATGGAATTTCAATTCAATCGTAAATGTTAGCAGTGTTAAATATTTTGATACATTTATATATCATCATTTTATTGGTAGAATTGGTCAATCAGTGACTATGGATGGACTAATAAAAAATTATAAAGCCCATCGGACTATGACAATTAATTTAATAAAATTGTATAAGGATAATCAAGATATACCAAAATACAAAAAAAGGTTTTTGCTTCAAAATTATGTGTTAAAAATGATAAAAACTCATTACATGCTAACTATAGATTATTTTCAAAGTCCAATTCCGTTTAGAGAATTTGAAAATGAATTAAAACAATATCCAGAATTTTATAATAATAAAGATGTAATATCTAAAAAAATAATAATATATCGTAAAACAAATGGAAATTTTAAACATTTTGAATTTTTGTTGCCGATTTATCGCAAAATTAAACATCTTTTATTAAGAAGATAAGGAGGTTAAATGAAAGGTTTTGTTATAAGTTGGTTTTACCCGCCAATGAATTCATCTGAAGGGTTAGTAACATTTAAATTATTAAAAGAATCTTCATATCAATATGATGTATTTACACAAAAAACATGCCAAAACTGGTCTTATGGAAATACAGAAAAAAAGTTGGTTAGCAAAAATATTAATCCGATTTATTCTGAAAAAGAAACTTATGAAGACTGGATAGAGGAAGGATTAGAATTTTTCTCTCAAAATAAAGATAAATATGATTTCATAATGTCTAGGGCTACTCCCAAAGAATCTCACTTACTAGCATTAAAAATTAAAGAAAAATTTCCAGATGTAAAATGGATTGCTTCTTTTGGGGACCCTTTGGCTAACAGTCCTTATGAAAAAGTATTAGAAAATAAATCTCCATATAGTTTAGAAGGAAGAACATGGAGTGACACCTCTAAAAAATATATCTTTTCGCCAAAAAGAATAATAAAAAATATATTATGGAATCGGCAATATGGAGAAAGTAAAGAAATTAAAACAATCAAAGCCCAAGCACAATATATTGAAGATACTACAATCAAAGTCGCAGATATGATTATTTTAAATAATAGATATGAAAAAAAATTTATGCTAGACAAATATGATTCAGCAATAAATTCTAAAGCAATTATAGTTAATCATTCTTATGATGAAAGTTTTTATCCTAAGACTAGTAAAAAGAAAAACGTTAAAAGAAAAATTGTTTATTTAGGACATTTAGATCAAATTCGAAATGCCTCCATATTTTTAGAAGCGATAAATAACATTTTTCAACAAAAGCCAAAATTGTTAGAAGGTTTTGAAATTGAATTTTATGGCAATATGTGTGATGCTGACAAATTATATATTATTAATAACGAACTATATGAGATTATAAAAGTAAAAAAAGCAGTAGATTATTTTACTAGTTTAAAAATAATGCAAGAAAGTGAATATTTATTGTTGTTAGATGCTAACTTGGAAAATATAATTGATTACAACCCATATTTTGCTGCTAAGTTAGCAGATTACATTGGAGCTCATAATAAAATTTTAGCTATAACGATGGCAAAAGGTGCAAGTGCTGAAATTGTTAAATGTATAGGAGGAATTGTAATGCCTCATGATAGTCTTGCAGTAACTAAGGAATTAGAAAAAATAATTGCTAATAAAATAAATTATCAAGAAAATAAAGATAATAGTGCAAAATTTGCCAATAATTTTGTTGCTAAACAATTTGATAAAGAAGTAAAAAAAATGATGGAGGATAAATGAAAACCAAGAATTTAATTATTGGAGCAGGCATATCTGGCTTAACGCTTGCCAATTATCTAGATGATTATTTAATAGTAGAAAAATCAACTTTAGTAGGGGGATATTGCAAAACTCATTATGTAAAAGATTATATTTGGGATTATGCAGGTCATTTTTTCCATTTCAAAACAGAAGAATTTAAAAAGAAATTTATCGATAGCTTAAATGCTGATGAATATGTAACTCAAGATAAAAAAACTTATATTTATTTTGACGAATCATTAATTGATTATCCATTTCAAACTAATATTCATGAATTATCTAAAGAAAAATTTATTGATTGTTTGTATGATTTGTTTAATAAAGAAGAAAAAGAAAATTATGATAACTTTTTAGATATGCTTTATGGTAAATTTGGTAAATCAATTACAGAAATGTTTTTAAAACCATATAACGAAAAATTATATGCTTGTGACTTAAAAACTTTAGATAAAGATGCCATGGGAAGATTTTTTCCTTACGCTGATATTAAAGCTATTATAAATAATATGAAAGAATCTAAAAATAGTTCTTATAACAACACTTTTTTATATCCTAAAAAAGGTGCTCAAGTAATAATAGATATCCTTATGCAAAAAATAAAAAAAGAACAAATTCTTTTAAATACTAAAGTAACATATATAGATGAAAAAAACAAAGAAGCAAAACTAAGTAATGGAGAAGTTATTCAATACGAAAACTTAATAAATACAATACCATTTAATCAATTCTTAATGTTGTTTTCAAATCCAAAATATAGTGAATTAAGTAATAATTTAACTTATAATAAGGTATTAGTCTTTAACTTAGGATTTAATAAAAAATCCAAATATGATAAAGAGCATTGGATTTATATTCCAGATAAAAACATTAATTTTTATCGCATTGGCTTCTATGATAATATTTTAAATGCTGATAAATTAAGCATGTATATTGAAATTGGTTATCCGAAAAATCAAAATATTGATGAAAAAGAAATTGAAAATCAATTAGATTTAACTTTAAAAAATCTGCAAAAAATGCAAGTAATTGATGATTCTTTTGAATTAGTAGCTTTTGAACATATAATTATGGATCCGGCATATGTACATATAAACACTGAAAATAGCTTGCAAATTAAAAATGTTATGCAAGAATTACAAACTAATAATATCTACAGCATCGGAAGATATGGAGGCTGGACTTATTGTTCAATGGAAGACTGTATGGTAGAAGCAAAGAGTTTAAGCTCTAATCTATAACATAAAATAGAAGTTTCGGTGATGCGAACTTCTATTTTTATATTATTAATTTTAACTTTAAAATCCTTAACAAATAGTTTATAATAAAATTAAGAACAAAATAAGTTATGGAGGATTTATGGAAAAAATATTTATAACTGGTTGCTGTGGCTATATAGGTAGTCATACATGCGTTGAATTATTAAATGCAGGATATGAAATAATCGGATTAGATAATTTTAGCAATAGTAAGCCGATTGTTTTAGATAAAATTAAAGAAATAACTGGCAAAGATATTAAATTTTATGAAGGTGATATGCTCGATAAAGAATTATTAAATAAAATATTTATCGAAAATGAAATTGATTGTGTTATTGATTTTGCTGCATTTAAATCTGTTGGTGATAGTGTTTCTAAACCGATTGAATACTATATAAATAATGTTAGTAGTGTATTAACTTTATTAGAAACCATGAAAAATAATAAAGTAAAAAAATTAATATTTAGTAGTAGTGCAACAGTTTATGGAACTCCAGAAAAAGTTCCAATCACTGAAGATTGTCGTATTGGTGGAACTACTAACCCATATGGCACAAGTAAACTTTATGTTGAAGGCATATTACAGGATTTATATAAATCTGATAATGAATGGGATATTTGTATTTTTAGATATTTTAATCCTGTCGGAGCTCACCCTAGTGGCTTAATTGGTGAAGATCCTAATGGAGTCCCAGCTAATCTTATGCCTTATATAGCTAAGGTGGCCACTAAAGAATTAGAATATCTAAGTGTTTTTGGTGCTGATTATGATACTCCAGATGGTACAGGAGTAAGAGATTACATTCATATTGTTGATTTAGCTAAAGCCCATGTTAAGGGAGTAGAAAAATTATTAAAAGAATCAAATGGTTTATTCATATATAACTTGGGTACAGGAAAAGGCTATAGTGTATTAGATATGATTAATGCTTTTGAAAAAGTTAATTCAGTTAAAGTGCCATACAAAATTACTGCGAGACGTGCTGGAGATATTGCCAAGTGCTATGCGGATTCTTCTTTAGCATCTAAAGAATTAAATTGGTGTGCGACTTTAACTTTAGAAGATATGTGTAAAGATGCTTATAATTATGCAAGAAAGGAAATAGTAAATGAAAAAAATTAAAGTAATGAGTATATTTGGAACAAGGCCTGAAGCCATTAAAATGGCTCCGCTTGTAAAAGAACTTGAAAGTAGAGAAGAAATAAAAAGTATTGTGTGTGTTACAGCTCAACACCGCGAAATGCTTGATCAAGTTTTAGATACCTTTAAAATTAAACCAGATTATGATTTAAATATCATGAAACAAGGTCAAACTCTTGGTGATGTTACAACTAGAGCATTAAATGGCCTTGAAGGAGTAATTAAAGAAGTAAAGCCAGATATAGTTTTAGTTCACGGAGATACTACAACAACTTTTGCTGGAGCTCTTGCAGCATTTTATAACCAAGTTGCTATAGGTCATGTTGAAGCAGGACTTCGAACAAATGATAAATATTCGCCATTCCCTGAAGAAATGAATCGGCAAATGGTAGATTGTATGACCGACATGTATTTCGCTCCAACAAATTTAAGTAAAGAAAACTTGCTTAAAGAAAATAAAGATGAAAATAAGATATATGTTACTGGCAATACTGCAATTGATGCTATGGATACAACAGTTGATGATAATTATACACATCCTGAACTTGAATGGATAAAACCCGGGGAAAGAATGATTTTGCTTACAGCTCACAGGAGAGAAAATCTGGGAGACCCAATGCGGCATATCTTTAAAGCAATCAGAAGAATTGTTGATGAATTTAATGATGTCAAAGTAATTTATCCAATTCACATGAATCCTCGCGTTAGAGAAGTAGCAAAAGAAATATTTACAGACTGCGATAAAGTTAAATTAATTGAGCCACTTGAAGTATTTGATTTTCATAATTTTCAAAACAAATCCTATATAATTCTTACTGATAGTGGAGGAATTCAAGAAGAAGCACCATCTTTAGGAAAGCCAGTACTAGTCCTTAGAGATACTACTGAAAGACCTGAAGGAATAGAGGCGGGGACATTAAAACTAGTAGGAACAGATGAAGAAACAATATATAACGAAACAAAGAAACTGTTAACTGCTGAAAAAGAATATGAAAAAATGAGCCACGCATCCAATCCTTATGGGGATGGCTTAGCTAGTAAAAGAATAGTTGATGCTATTATAGAAAGGTTTAAAGCAAAATGCGAATTGAATTAAAAAAAAGCCTATTATTGTCTGGAATATTTTTGCTACTATTTATCGTTTTTAATATACTAATATCTAATGCCTTATTTATAGTTAAAATAGAAATTACCAAGTATAATATGATAGTGTCTTTGTTACTATGCATTTTTATATTACTTTGGGTTTTGAAAAAATTTAATTTATTGTCATTAAAGAAATTCTATAATATAATTATAGCTTTAATTTTACCTATAGCTTTAATTGTTGGATCATTATTCGTTAATTCAAAAATAATGGACTTTACATTTGATGGTAATACGTATCATAAAGCCACAATTGGCTTATTAAAAGAAGGATGGAATCCATTGTATGAGACAGCCGCTGAGTTCGATAATGGAAGAGAAAATAAAATATATATCGAAAATAGTAGTAGTGAATTGTGGACAGAATTGTGGACAGACTGTTATGCCCGAGCTACACATGTTTATCAAGCAAATGCTTATGCGCTAACAAACAATATAGAAAGTGGTAAATCAATTAATACTCTATCAATAATAGCTTTATTTTTAATTATATTTTCATATTTAGCTCTAAGATTTAAAAAAATAGTTTTTCCCTCTATTTTTGCTTTATGTTGCATTACTTATTCAGTAGTTAGTGCCCAATATTTAACAGTCTATATTGATTTTTTTGTCTATATTTATTTGCTATTATTACTTTTTTCTTTTTTTGTTATAGAATTTAGGAGAAATGAAAAAGAACTAAATTTTGGTTTATTGATATATTCTTTAGCGTTATTAATGTTAATTAATATTAAGTTTAATTCTTTTGCTTATGCTGGAATATTTTGCTTAGGTTATTACTTCTATTATATATATATGCTTATAAAAAAAAGAGAAAAAGAGCAAAAATTTTTTGTCAAATTTACTACAATTTCAGCTATTAATGTCATAGTAGGAGTATTTATTATAGGCTTATCAGTTTATCCTAAAAACTTTATTGAATATGGAAATCCTTTTTATCCTTTGTATGGTGAAAATAAAGTGGATATTATAACAGAAAATCAACCAGCAGAATTTGAAAATCTTCCCGCTATAGAAAAATATACAAGAGCTATGTTCTCTAAAACTGAAAACATGGCAAAAGCTAGCGGAAGAGAAACTGAGTATAAAATTCCATTTGCTGTTTCTAAAGATGAAATGAACTATATAAGAATGTCTGATACAAGAATATCTGGCAACGGCGTATTATTTAGCGGCATATTTATTATAAGTTTAATTTTACTTATTCTAACCTCTATTAAAATGTATCACTACAATAAGAAGATATTTATAATGGCATCTATTCCTTTGGCAATTACTTTCTTAATGATATTTTTATTAAGTGAATCATGGTGGGCTAGATATTTCCCTCAAACATATTTTATTGTTTTAATAGTAATATTTTATCTTTATTTATTAAAAGGTAAATTTTATAAAGTGCTCTTAGTAGTATTGTTCATATTAGTTTTAGCTAATAATGGAATTACACTTTTCAAGGCAACAGAATATAGTTATGACCAAAATAAATTAGCTAATAATGAATTTAGATTACTAGAGGAAAATGTAGATCCAAATAATCAATTTATTGTTTTACAAGCTCCAGTTTTCATTGGGTCATTATATGATATATATGATAATTTACCGAATTATAAATTTCAACTTGTACCACCAGAAGAAAAAATAGATTTAAGCAATACTCTTATGAATGGTTTGGTATTATGGAAATGGCAAAATAATGAGTAATTAAAAAAGGAGCCAGTTTATGAGTTTATATAAAAAATTGGATAAAAGTTTAGTTATATCAACATATATATTGTTACTTATACCTACCGTTTTATTTTTTTCTTTCTGGTGCAAATGGTACATAGCAATACCATCAATTGTAATTGTTATTTTTTTAATCCATCAAGCAATTAAGCATTTCTCATATAAAACTGAAAAAGAGTATAAGGAAATATTTAATGTTAAAAGATGGATTGTTATCATAGCGTTATTATTACTACTTAATGTGCTATCTGGTTCTGGTGGCATTATGTATCAAAATTGGGATTATAATGCTAGAAATGCTGTTTTGCATGACTTAATAGATTATGATTGGCCAGTAAAATATCGTTATGATGAAGACGACTTAATTTATAATATAGTAGGGGAAAATGGTAGATTATCTTATTATTTCAGTTATTGGTTACCAAGCGCTTTAATAGGCAAAGTTACTAATTTTAATGTTGCAAGTTTTGCATCGTTTATTTATCAGTTTTTCTTACTAGGCTTATTTTATTTCTTGCTTTCCAGATTGCTTAATAAAAACAGTATTTGGTTTTTAGTAGTAGTATGTTGTTTTAGTGGATTAGATTTAATAGGAACTTATATTTTAAATCCTACGTATGATTTTTCTTTAGGAAATCATATAGATACTTGGGGAGCTCCATTTGCTTATTCTTCTAATATAACACAATTATTTTGGGTATTTAATCAAGCTTTGCCGGCCTGGATAATAACATTGCTTTTTCTAAATGCCAAAAACTTTAAAAACATTGGATTATTAATTGTTTTATCTATAATGTTTTCACCGTTTCCAACAATTGGTCTATGTTTAATTATTCTATATTTTTTAATATTAGGTTTTAAAAAAGAAAATCTATTTGAAAGAATTAAAGAAACATTAAATTTTAGAAATTTTTTAGCTATTATTCCGTTTATATTTATTGCATTATTTTATTTAAATAATGCTAGCTCTCAACCTAAGGGAATAATATTATCTAGTGGTGTTGGTATTAAACAAATGATCATAGCTATGCTTTTGGAATTTGGCTTAATAAGTATTTTATGCATAAATAAAAAAAATTGGAAATATGTTATTGCAAATAGCATTTGCTTATTTCTATGCTCGCAATTTTACTTGGGAATTGGAAATGATTTTGTTAATAGAACAACTATACCTTTATTGTTAGTGTTATTAATTATGGTTATTGATAATCTAAAAGAAAATAATAAAATAAGAAATAATTTAATTGTTATATATCTCACACTAGCATCTATAACGCCACTAAATGAGTTCTATCGAACTATAGTTTTTTATAATAACTATGGACTATTAGCAGAGAAAAATTATAATGATAATTGGAAAACTTATGGAAAAACAATAAATGCAGAAGCCATGCAAATATATATAAGAAATTTTTCTTCCCCATATAAAGATAATTTTTTAAATAGATATATTTATAAATAACCTGAATTAAGGAGAGATAAAAATGAAATATTTAAAATTAATACGTGTCAAGCACTGGGTCAAAAATATCCTGATATTTATTCCTTTACTATGTTCAGGACTAATCAATTATAGCAATGTTTTAGATTGTATAATTGGATTCTTTGCTTTTTGTTTTGCTTCATCATTTATATATGTTATAAATGATATAAAGGATATTGAAAAAGACAAATTGCACCCAACAAAAAGGAATCGACCTTTAGCTAGCGGAAAAATAAAAAAGTCTACAGCAATATATATTGCTGTATTAATGCTTATTTTATCAATAAGCATTAATACTTTAATAAATAATAATATATTAAATATTTCGTTATATATATTATTATCTTATATAGTTATTAACATTCTTTATAGTTTTGGCTTAAAAAATATTGCTATTGTTGATATTATTTTGTTAGCATCAGGCTTTATTTTAAGAGTATATTATGGAGCTGCCATTATAAATGTTGCAGTTTCTGATTGGTTGTTTTTAACTATTCTAAGTGGTTCATTATTCTTAGGACTAGGAAAACGTAAAAAAGAATTAATAAATAGTGAAAAAAGTCGAAAAGTACTACAAGAATATAATGAAGCATTTTTAGACAAATTTCAATATGTAACTTTAGGATTAATGTTAGTATTTTATTCTTTATGGGTTATAGAACAAGATATTAAATACTTATCTTTTACAATTCCTTTAATAATTATAATTTTTATGAGATATTGCTTAATAATTGAAAAAAGCGATGAAGGTGATCCAACAACCATATTGTATCAAGATAAATTTTTGATGACTTTAAGTTTAATATTTGGTTTAAGTATGGTTTTCTTCTTGGTGATACTATGATAAACATTTATGATTTTGACAAAACAATTTATGATGGAGATTCAAGCATAGACTTTTTTAAATATTGTATAAAAATAAATAAAAAATGTTTGCGTATTCTTCCTAAATTAGCATTAGCAATCATTTTATATCTATTAAAAATAAAAGAAAAAGAATATTTAAAATCTGTATTTTTTAGTTTCATTAAGTATTTTTCTAACTTAGATAAAGTTGTTGCTGATTTTTGGAATGAACATAATTCTAAAATAAAGGATTTTTATTTAAAAGGAAGATTTAAAACAGATATAATTATAAGTGCTTCTCCTGAATTTTTATTAAAGCCAGTTGCCAAAAAATATAATTTTGAATTAATTGCTACAAAAGTTGATATTAATTCTGGCAAATTAATTGGTAAAAACTGCTATGGAAAAGAAAAAGTAAATCGCCTGTTGGAAGAAAAAAGAATAAAAAAAATTAATAAATTTTACTCTGATTCACTTAGTGATACTCCTTTAAGTAAATTAGCAAATGTTGCTTATATTGTAAAAAAAGAAGAAATTATTAAATGGGGTGATTATAAAGAATCTGGATTAAAAAAAGTTAAAAAGCAATTTTTGAATCGTGATTTTATAACTTTTTGTGCTATTGGCATAATAAATGCTTTTAATGGAATATGGATTGCATATGTTTATTCATTATTTATTAAATCAGAAATTATAGCATATATAATGGGCTTTTTTACTAGCCTTTGCATTTCATATTTACTTAATACATTTTTAAATTTTAAAGATAAAATTACATTTACAAAGTTTATTAAATTTGTTATTAACAACATTCCTAATTTTTTAATTCAAGTATTTTCGGTAGTAGTTTTAATTAGAATATTAGAAGTTTCTAAATTAATTTCTTATTCTATATCCGCAATTATTGCTGTGCCAATAACCTTTATTTTAGTAAAAATTAATGTATTTAACGGGAAAAAATAACAAAGAGTCGTCAAACTCTTTGTTTTATTTTGAGTTTCTTGATATAATGTAAATAAGCAGGAAGGTGTACTATGAAAGAAAAAATATCAAAATTAGTAAATGTATATAAAAAATATGGTTTTGTTGGCTTCTGTAAAAAATTGCATGCTTACATTAAAGCCAATTATATGGATAAAATTAGTTTCAAAGTGATGTTTAACAAAGAAAAATATCGGGATGAAATAAAAAATATTTTAAAAAATAATCAATATGATCGCATTGTTTTGTGGCGCAGTTCCTTTGGTTATAATGTTCCACTTTTTCAAAGGCCTCAACATATTGCTAACAATTTAGCAAAGAATAAATGCTTAGTTTTTTATGAAGTAACAACAATGACTGATCAAGTAAAGACAATAAAAAAACATAGTCATAATATTTTTTTAACTAATTTTAACAATCGGGCTTTAAATAAAATACTTATGGAAGAATTAAGTAAAATAACTAAACCTAAATATGTTCAATTATACTCAACGGATTGGAAACTCTCAGTAGAAGATATTAAAAATTACATGGCAAGTGGTTTTGGCTTTATTTACGAATACATTGATGATATTTCTCCTGAATTAGCAGGTACAAAAAATATTCCTCAAAATATTATTGATAAATATGATTTTGTTATGAATAACAAAAATGTATATGTTATTGTTACCGCTGATGCCCTTGAAAAAGATGTTATAAAACATAGAGGTAAGATTAATTTGGCTTTCTCATCAAATGGTGTAGATTATGATTTCTTTAAAACAATTGATAAAAACTATAAGTTTGAACCAGAATTTTTAGATATTCTTAAGAAAAAAAAGCCAATTATTATGTATTATGGAGCCCTTGCTAAATGGTTTGATTATGAACTTATAAAAAAACTTGCCCAAACAGATAAATATAGTATAGTATTATTTGGGATCAAGTACGACGAATCTTTCGACGAAAACTTAGGTAATGAAAAAAACATCTACTTTATGGGTCCTAGGAATTATAAAGTTTTAAAAAATTATGCTAAACATGCTAATGTTTTAACAATTCCTTTTGTAATTAATAATATTACTTTAGCAACTAGTCCTGTTAAAATATTTGAATATATGGCCTTACACAAACCAATTGTAACAACTGATATGCCAGAGTGTCGTAAGTATAAAAGTGTTTTAATTGGTCATAATCATGATGAATTTATTGCTGAAGTTGACGAAGCCTTAAAACTTGCTAAAGATAAAAAATATATAGAATTATTAGATAAAGAGGCCAAAGAAAATGATTGGTCAATGAAAGCTGAATCAATTTTGAAACTGATAAGAAAACATGAAAAAAAGTAAAATAAATTGTAGGTGAAGAGTTAATGGAAAAACTTAAAGGCATATTAGAAAGCATTATAAGAATATTTTTAATAGTCCTTATTATTGGAATTACTATAGTAAATTTAGTAGATTTAAAAATTAATATATCTTTATTGTTCTTTGTTATGCTTCTTTTATTTTTAGGGGCTATTTCTTTAATGCTTTTATATCACAAAAAAATAA
The DNA here is from genome assembly GCA_944363815.1 of uncultured Bacilli bacterium. Classification (GTDB taxonomy): domain Bacteria; phylum Bacillota_I; class Bacilli_A; order RF39; family UBA660; genus Onthocola_B. Next base: position 16,829 of record CALVVI010000013.1, read on the forward strand.
TTGGCCCTAAAATATTTTGGAGCATCATCGTTACTTATTTTATAATAGGTATTATAATTCGTATCTATTTTATTATTAGTTTAGATTTTAATTTATCATCTGATTTTGCTTATTTTTTTGAAAATGCTAAATTAATTGCTAATGGAACAATTAAAAATGCTGATAACTATTATTTATCATATAACAGTTATACTTATGTTTTATCCTGGTTAATAGCAGGTCTCTTTAATTTATTTGGAGAGTCAATTAGAGTCATTTTATATGCGAATTTATTATGTCAAATACTAAGCAGTTATTTTCTATATAAAATTATTAATATTAAATATTCTAAAGAAACATCTGCTCTTTTAGCAACAGTATTTTTCTTGCTGCCAACCATGATTTGTGCTAACTTGTTAGTAGCAACTGAATCTCCATTTATTTTAATGTTTTTAATAACTATTTATTATATGTATAAGATTATTGATAAAAAGAAGTTAAAACCATTAAATATTATTCTATTTATCATATTGGGCTTGTTAATTTGTTTAAGTAATTTTATAAGGCCTGTCATGACTATCTTTATTATTGCTTTAATTATTTATTACATTTTAAAAATAAATAAACTAAAAGAAATAATTCTTTTAATAATTACATTATTTTCATATCAACTATGTAATTATGGATTAAATTATCTAATAGAGGCAAATATTAATACTGAAACTAGGTCTGGAGCTTTAGGATGGTCAATATATTTTGGAACTAACTATAATACTTGTGGAACTTGGTCAGTAGAAGATTCTAACTATGTTTTCCAAATTCTTGATGATGAAACTAAAGGCAATAAAGACTTAACTATATTAGCTTTAAATCGCCTAAAAGATTATGGCATTCCTAAAACAACATATTTAATGATGTGTAAATATAATAAATTGTGGTCAGATAATGTTGGAACATATAATTTTGTTAATGATATTATTAATATAAATAAATCAAAAATTAATTTTTCACAATATGAAAATTCATTTAAAGATATAAGTAGAATAATTGTCTTGGTTTTATGTATTATTACTATAATAAGCTTAATATATGAACAACGAAGTAAAAAAGAAAATTGGTTATTTGTGGAGCTTTTCGCTTTAGGTTATATTTTAGCCAATCTATTGATTTGCCTTAACGGTAGATATAATTTACCTTTATATCCTTTAATGCTGATATGTTGTTCGACAGTAATTAGTAAACTTTTAATACCAACAAAACAAGTAAAAGAAAATTCAATGAACAAATATTTAAAAAAATTATATACTAAAGATAAGAATTCATACTTTAAAGTACTATATAATGATTTAAAAAACAAACATAAAAGATTTATTATAACCGTTAATCCTGAGACTTTGATGATGAGTGAAAGTGATTCTGAATTGAAAACTATTTTAGATGGTAATTACAGTTTTGTTCCCGATGGTATTGCAGTTGTTAAGGCTGCAAGAAAAATTGGCATAAATGTAACAGAAAGAATTACTGGTATTGATATTGCAGAATATCTTCTAAAACTAGCCAACGAAAATAATTATTCAATATATTTATTTGGTGCTAAGGAAGAAGTAATTGAATCTTTAGTGGAGAAAATAAAAAAAGAATATCCTAATATCAATATTTTGGGGTATTCTAATGGTTATGTTAAGGATAAAGATAAAGTCATGAAGAATATAATAAAAAAATCTCCAGATATTTGTATGGTTGCTTTAGGTATACCTCATCAAGAAAAAATAATTGCTAAATATTTTAATAAAGTAAATAATGGCATATACATCGGAGTAGGTGGGTCATTTGATGTAATTAGTGGAACTAAAAAACGTGCTCCGAGGATATTTATTAAATTAAATTTAGAATGGCTATATAGAATTATAACGGAACCATCAAGATTAAAAAGGTTTTGGAATAGCAATGTTAAGTTTATGTTTAAAATAAAGAAATAGGTTAGCAATTTTATAAAACTCGTATCAAAAACGTGAATTTTTTTGAAAAACTCGTATCAAAAACGTGAAAAAATTGATAAACCACTATAAATATTATATATTTATAGTGGTGAATTTATTATGAAAAGAAAAATATATAATGAGTTAATAAAATGGAAAAAAGAAGATATTAATACACCATTAATGGTTGTAGGTGCAAGGCAAATAGGTAAGACTTATAAAATTGATGAGTTTTGTAAAAACGAATTTACTAATTATATATATATTAATTTGCTAAATAATAAAGAAATAATTGAAATTTTCAAAGAAAATATTAATACTGAAGAAAAAATTAAAAAAATGGAATTATCTTTAGGGCATACAATAGATTATGAAAATACAATTATATTTTTTGATGAAATTCAAGAATCAGAAGAATTAATTAGTGCCTTAAAATTTTTTTGTGAAAGCAAGGTTTCGTATAAAATAATATGTGCTGGTTCATTATTAGGGGTTAAAATAAATAGATTTCATTCATCTTTTCCAGTTGGGAAAGTAAGAATTATTAATATGTATCCAATGAATTTTGAAGAGTTCTTATGGGCTATGGACTATGAGATAGCTATTCCAGAAATAAAAAGATGTTATCAAGAGAATGTTAAAATGTCAGATTCCATTCACGAAAAACTTTTAAATTATTATAGAATGTTTTTGTGTGTCGGTGGTATGCCAAGAATGGTTTTGAGTTTAAAAGAAACCCAAAAAATTTTAGAAGTTGATAAAAGTATTGCTTCTAATATTTACAAAGAATATTTAATGGATATGAATAAATATGTTACAAATGTTACTGAAGGAATTAAAAATAAAACTATTTATAATTCTATTCCATCTCAACTGGCTAATCTAAGTAATAAATTTCAATATGGCAAAATAAACAATAATGCTAGAAAAAGAGATTATGAAACCTCTTTGGATTGGTTAATTTCTAGTAAAATGGTTTTAAGGTCAAATTTGGTAAAAAAGGTGGAGATTCCCTTAAAAGCATATATCGATGATGACTATTTTAAACTTTATTTAAGTGATATTGGTCTATTAGTATCCATATTAGAAATTAGATATAATGATATTATGCTAAATAAAGAATTCATGTATAAAGGAGTACTTGCTGAAAACTATGTAGCAACGGAATTGATTCATAATTATGAGACTCTTTACTATTGGCAATCGGAAAATAGGGCAGAAATAGATTTTTTAATAAATGCTAAAGATGGAATAATTCCTATAGAAGTAAAAGCTAATACTAATAATAATTCCAAAAGTTTAAATCTTTATATGGAAAAATACAAACCTTCATTTGCTATTAGAATTAGTTCTAAAAACTTTGGCTTTGAAAATAACATAAAATCAGTTCCCTTATATGCTACATTTTGTATAAGTGAATTTGAGTGCTAACAATTAGCTAGAATTATCTAGCTTTTTTTTCACATTATAAAAACTACTTGATTATTTAGACATTTACACTTATAATTGAATTATAGATATAAATAAATATTACTATTTTAATATATATTATATATTCTATAAGAAAATGGAGGACTTAAAATGGATAATGTATTATTATTTTCCATTTTAGCTCTTGTTGTTGGAATTTTAGTTGGTTCAATCATTGTTTGGGTAATATTTACTTTTAAAGCATCTCGAGCAATGAATAAAGCTAATAAATTTATTGAAGATGCCAAAAAAGAAGCAGAAAGGAATAAACGCGATACTTTACTTGAATTAAAACAAGAAAGTTTTCGCTTGAAACAAGAAACTGAGGCAGAAATAAAAGAAAAAAAAGCTGAGCTTTTACAAAGCGAAGACCGTCTTTTAACTAGAGAAAATAACTTGGATAAAAGAGAAGAAATGCTTCAAAACAGGGATAATTTGTTACAAGACAAAGAAAATGATTTATTAGCTAAACAAAAGATTTTACAAGACAAAGAGGAAAAAATGGATGTGCTACTTAAAGAAGAAGTAGCAAAATTAGAAACCATTGCTAAATATAGCAAAGAAAAAGCTCGCGAAGCAATTATGCAAAGAGTAGAAAGTGATATGGAATTAGAAATAACTAATTACATTAAAGAAAGCGAGGCTAAAGCTAAATTAGAAGCTCATGAAATTGCTAAACAATTAATAGTTAGTAGCATGGAACGTTATGCTGATGATGTAGTTGGACTTCAAACAGTAAGTACGATTGATTTACCTAATGATGATATGAAAGGTAGACTTATTGGTCGTGAAGGAAGAAATATTCGTACCATAGAGTCAGTTACTGGAGTTGATTTAATAATCGATGATACGCCTGAGGCAATAGCAATATCTTCATTTGATCCTTTAAGAAGAGAAATAGCTAAACTTACAATCGAATCTTTAATTAAAGATGGAAGAATTCATCCGGGAAGAATTGAAGAAATATATGATAAGACTGTAAATGATGTTAATACCAGGATCATTCAGATAGGTAATCAAACAATTAATGATTTGGGAATCGCCAAAATGGATCCTGAGTTAGTAACTTTAGTTGGAAAATTAAATTTTCGTACAAGTTACGGTCAAAATGCTTTAAAACATTCTATAGAAGTGGCTAACCTTACTGGTTTAATGGCTGCAGAACTTGGTGAAAATGTAACACTTGCTAAAAGAGCAGGGTTACTTCATGATATAGGTAAATCTATTGACTTTGAAATTGAAGGTAGTCATGTGGAAATTGGTTTAGATTTTGCTAAAAAACATCATGAACCAGAAGTAGTACTTGATGCAATTGCTTCACATCATGGTGATGCTGAACCTAAATCGACGATTGCTGTCTTAGTTGCTGTTGCTGATACTTTATCAGCAGCTCGTCCAGGTGCTCGCAATGATACTTTAGAAAATTATATCAAAAGACTTGAACAACTTGAAGAAATAGGTAATTCTTATGAAGGTGTTGAAAAAACATTTGCAATGCAAGCTGGTCGTGAACTGAGAGTTATTGTTAAACCTCAAGAAGTTGATGATGCTAAGAGTTATAAGATGGCTCGGGATATAAAAGAACAAATCGAGAGTGAAATGCAATATCCTGGTACTATTAAAATAACAGTAATTAGAGAAACTAGAGTTCAAGAAGAAGCAAAATA
>CALVVI010000014.1 GCA_944363815.1 uncultured Bacilli bacterium
TATAGTAAAGGTAGGTAGCTAATATGCAAGAGACTTTAAATGAAACTCCAAATCAAACAAATAAAATATTAGATATAATTAAAACCCCATTTATTATTTTATATAACATTATTGCTTATGCTGGAGTAGGTATTAAAGCAACATTTTTTGATTTGTGGGTTAACTTATATAATAGTGCTAGCTATCAAGTAGATAAGACCTATCGACACACAAAACAACAATTCATGGATGAAGAAAACAAAATCTATGAAATGACTAGAAAGAAACCTAAAAAAGAAAAAGTATATAAATATAGTGCTAGGACATTAGCTAAGTTAGAAGAAGAAAAGAAAGAATTATTACTAGATTTACAAAATGCTGGAGCTACTAGGAGCAAAGTTCCTCATGTTTATTTATATAAAGCTAAAGAACCTAGTGGACGTATTGTTTCTGGAAATATGAATGGTTTAAGCAAACTAGATATCAATTCCTATCTTTTAAATGAAGGATATGAAGTATATAGCATTAAGACTTCTCCGTTCATTGACTTTGTTTATAAAGATTCTGGTTTCTTTGGCAAAAAGATGTCTACCAAAGACTTAATATTTTGGCTTACGCAATTATCTACCTATGTAAAAGCAGGTTTAACATTAAATGAAGCTATAAAAGTTCTTACTACCCAAATGAAAGGAAATAAAGCAAGAACCACTGCTTTTAAAGCCATATCGTATGAACTTACTTTAGGAGAATCATTCTCTAGTGCTTTGGAAAAACAAGGCAATATGTTTCCGGCATTACTTATCAATATGATTAAAGCTGCAGAAGCTAGCGGAACTTTAGTAGAAACACTAGATGATATGTCTAACTATTATACCGAAATAAATGAAACACGCCGCCAAATGGTAAGTGCTATGACTTATCCGACAATTATTACTATATTTGCAATTGGAGTTATCGTGTTCATTTTAATTTATGTTGTGCCTCAATTTACAGAAATATATGAAACTAACGATGCTGAAATAACTGGTCTTACAAAAATGGTCATCGATGTAAGCGCCTTCTTAAAAGAAGATTATTTAATACTTTTTGGAATTACTATTGGAATAATATTAACAATTGTTATTTTATATAAAACAGTTAAAGCATTTAAAACCTATATGCAAATAATACTTATGCATATACCAGTAGTTAAAAATGTAATAATATATAATGAACTAACAATATTTTCAAAAACTTTTGCTTCTTTACTTAGAAATAATGTATTTATAACTGATAGTATGGATATCTTAAGTCGGATAACTAATAATGAAATATATCGAGCGATTCTTTACAAAACAATCAATAATATAATCAAGGGTGACAAAATAAGTGAAGCTTTTAAAGATCATTGGGCAATACCTGATGTTGCTTATTATATGATTGTTACTGGTGAATCAACCGGAGACCTTGCTAATATGATGCAAAAAGTTAGTGACTATTATCAATTACTTCATAAAAATATTGTTAATAATTTAAAATCATTTATCGAACCAATTATGATTTGCTTTCTAGCAGTTATAGTTGGAGCTATTATAATTGCCGTTATTGTACCAATGTTTGGTATGTATGAACAAATAACTTAGAGTGGGGGATATTATGGCTGTATTAATATTTATAATTGGAGCCATTTTTGGATCATTTTTTCTTGTAATTGGTACCAGACTACCAAAAGGAGAAGATGTATTATTTTCTCGTAGCAAGTGTGATTCATGTGGCCATACTTTAAAATGGTATAATCTAATACCAATTTTTTCTTTTATTATTCAAAGAGGAAAATGTGGCTATTGTCATAAAAAAATAGCTATTGAACATTTTTGGGTCGAAATAGCTACTGGTTCTTTATTTCTTTTAACTTATCTTTATTTTCCAATTGGCTACAATTTCTTTGTAGGCTTAATTATCAGTTCACTTTTAATAATTATATTTGTAAGTGATTTTAAATATATGATAATTTTAGACTCTCCTTTAATAATATCTGGAACATTAATAATCATTCTTAAATCAATTTATTTTGATCTTAAAACTACATTGATTAGCATTGCCTCAGGCGTTGGGCTCTTTTTAGTCATGTGCACATTATTTTTCTTAGGAAAGTTGTTATTTAAAAAAGAAGCTCTTGGCGGAGGAGACATTAAGTTGTCATTCATAATAGGATTAATACTAGATTTCAAATTAGGGCTTACCGCTTTAATTCTTTCATCATTTGTTGCTTTACCTTATGCTGTAGCTTCTTTAGAAATCAAAAAAAATAATGAGTTTCCTTACGGACCTTTTTTAGCAGGCTCATTATTTATTGTCTTTTACCATTATGATAAGTTTAATATGTTATTAGACTTCTTATTTACATTTTAAATTGCATAAGCAAGCAAACCAACAATAACGCTTCCAATCATTAAAATAAGCATAACCCAAGTTACAATTTTTTGTGCTTTTTTATTCATTAGTTTCATCTCCTTAAATTTATATAATTAATTTATCATATTTTTACCAATATTTCAATATACTTAAGTGGTGATAATATGTGGACAAGCCTAAATAAGAAAATTTGCTTATTTTTTAGTATAATATTTACAATAGGTATTATAATTGGATTTATATTTCTTATTTATTTAGAAGAATCAAGTAAAGAATTAATTTCTCTTAACATTAACGAATGGCTACAAAGTCTTTCTACTTCACACATCAATAGCATTTTAGAACACATAATTATATTATCGACACTAGCAATATTAAGCATCTTTGTTATTGGCCTACCACTAATTATTTTCTTTGTTTTTTATAATGGATTTAGTATTGGTTTTTTATTAATGTCGTTAATCGAAATATTTGGTGTTAAAGGTCTTATATATGGTTTAATATATTTGATTATCACAAAAGGAATTTATCTATTTTTTTTAACCATATTTATTTTAGCATTAATAAAAATCATTATTTTAATAATTAAACGTTTAATTTGGCATCAAAAAATGAATAAGAATTTATTGGCAACTTATTGTAAAAGAATACTTATTTGTATTGGAGTTATCATATTAAGTGACATAATTCTTTATTTCGGAGGTACAAAACTAATTAGCATCTTTAATTTTTTATTAAATTAAGTTATACTAATTATGTGATTAATTATGGAAAAAGTTATAGTTGGAATAAGTGGGGGAGTGGACTCAGCAGTTGCTGCCCTACTCTTAAAGCAAAAAGGTTACGATGTAGAAGGCCTTTTCATGCGAAATTGGGACTCTAATATTAATAATGATATTTTAGGAAATCCTAATAGTAATTTAAATATTTGTCCACAAGAACAAGACTACAATGATGCTTTAGAACTTTGTAATAAGTTAGGTATAAAATTGCATCGTATAGACTTCATTAAAGAATATTGGGACTATGTATTTACTTATTTTTTAGAAGAATTAAAAAAAGGATATACACCAAACCCAGATTTATTGTGTAATCGCTTTATTAAATTTGATTTATTTATAAAAGAAGCGGAAAAACTTGGAGCTGATTATATAGCAACTGGACATTATGCCCGTATTAAAGATGGTAAATTACTTCGAGCAGTGGATTTAAATAAAGATCAAACATATTTTTTAGCAGATGTTCGTCCCCAAAAGTTTCGTAATGTCTTATTTCCAATCGGGGATTATACTAAACCTGAAATTCGAAAAATAGCTTCAGAAAACAATTTAAATGTTGCTAATAAAAAGGATTCTACAGGGATCTGTTTTATTGGAGAACGCAATTATCAAAAATTTATTGAAAACTATTTAAAACCTAATCCTGGTGATATAATTGATGTTGAAACTAATACAGTTATAGGTAAACATAATGGTTTAATGAATTATACCATTGGGCAACGTCGAAATGTAGGAATTAGTGGTAATACTCAAAGACATTATGTATGTGGTAAAAACGTTGCTAAAAATATCTTATATGTTGCTTTTGGAGAAGATAATAAATATCTGTTATCAGACGAGTGTATTATTGAAAATGTTAACTTTATTTCGGGATTACGCCCAACATTTTGTACTGCCAAATTCCGTTATCGAGACACTGATCACCCAGTTGAATTAAACTATTTAGAAAACGGTAACATTCAAGTTAAATATCCTGGAAAAGCAAAGGCCGTAACGCCTGGGCAAGCTTGTGTATTGTATCTCGGAGAAGAATGTTTAGGTTGTGGTTTTATTAAAACAGTCAAAAAAGATGCAACTAATTTATGGTATTTACAAAACTAGTATTGATTTTGAGTGTTAAGTTATGTATAATTAATGTGTAAAATAAAGAAGGAAAGTGAATAGTATTATGGATAGACTAAATGAATTATTACAAGAACTAGGCTTATCAAAAGTTAAATTAGCCAAATATCTAGGAGTATCTCGCCAAATGGTATATAACTATCTTGTACTTGATAGTTTAGATAAATGGCCCAAAGAAAAGAAAGTGTTATTACTCCAACTTTTAAACATTAAAGACGGATCTGATAAATCGATAAATAATATTGTAGTAGATACTGAATATTTAATGGAAGTAGAAAAAAGACTAAATGCTGCTATAAAAAATAGTCCAGCCAATGATTCAAATCTTGATTTTAGTTCTTTAACAAAAGAAAATAAAACGCTTTTAAATGACTTTATCTTTTTATTAAAAGAAAAATTAGAAGATGAAGATTCTAGTGAAGGAACTGCTGTTAGATATTTATATTACTTATTGCAATCAATGGATAATATTCCAGAAGTAAAATATATTTTAGGATACATGGCAAAGTCTAATGGTTTTATTAAGCCAGATGAATATGTATTTGATGAAGATCGCCAATTCATCTTTGAAGGTATCCTTTATTCGGCATTAACGCTTTATAACAATGGGGGAGCTAGTAAAAGTAAACTTGCTGAAAGTCACCGCCGATTTATTGCGGAAATTGAACAAAAAAATGAAGAAAAGTTAAGCAGAACTCAGCAATTAAATACCGTAAAAATTCAAGCTTTAAGAGAACTAGGGTATAATGATATTACCGGAGATAACGCCTCAGAAGTATTTGAAAAAATAGCAGAAATTCAATCACGAAAAGTTTAAAAGAGGGCAGTATGAAGAAAAAAGAAAAGAAAAAAATTAATAAAAAAAACATAATCATTGTTTTAATTGGAGTAATTATTTTAGTTATTATTGTTGTCATAATATTTATGTTTAAAAGTAAATCGCTAAACCCAGAAAGTGATGATATAATAAAAATATATAATTATTTAGGCACAAATGATTTAGATATATGCAATGGTTTATATGCTTATGATGAAAATGAAGTTAATTATGATACTTTAGATAATAAATGGCGTATTTGTAATGCTTATAATAATTTAAACGTTGGTGAAGAAACGGTTATAAAAATAGATAAAACCAAAAAAGATAATAATTGTAGTGTTGGTGAAAATATTACTTTTGCAACTGACAATTATAATAGCGATGTATGTACAATTTCTAAAGTTTCTAGCGAGGAAGTTAATAGTGAATATAAAAAGATTTACGGTCGTGATATAGAAAACTATGAAACTTTTGATTATAATGATACAACTATATGCTATTACGAAGATGATTACTATTATTGTGGTTTAAAAGAAAGCTATACAACTACCATCGGTGCTGAACCTAGTACATATCGTTCTATTCAAAAAGCAGTTCAAAACGACGACGAAATAATAATTTATGATTACTTTTTAAAAGTAGTAAATAATGAATGTTTAACGTCTTTTACAGGAAATACTAAAAATGATGAATGTAGTACAGATTATAACGAAGATACAAAGATAAACTATAGTTATTTAAAAAAATATGGAACTAGATACAAACATACATTTAAAAAGTCCGGCGACGACTATTATTGGGTAAAAAGTGAACCTAGTTCATAAAAGCTAATGTAATTTGCATTAGTTTTTTAAAAAAAGAATAGAGTAGTGATATTATGAATAAAGAAATTCTAATTATTATTCCGGCATATAATCCGCCGATTGATTTATTTAATAAACTTTTAGATAAACTAAAGGATTCTTTTGCATATATACTAATTGTTAATGATGGCTCTTCAAAAGAATATACAAATTTTTTTAACAAATTAGCAAAAAAATATCAAGTATTAAAACATGAAAATAATATGGGAAAAGGACAAGCAATTAAAACTGCTTATAGTTTTGCTTACGATAACTACAAAGAGCCAAAAACCTATGTTGTTATTGACTGTGACAACCAACACGACATTGAAGATATGGTTAAATGTTGTCAAATATCATTAGAAAATCCCCAAAGTTTAATTATTGGTGTACGTGATTTTACATTAAATAATATCCCTTTTAAAAGTAAATACGGCAATAAAATAACTAGGCTAATGTTTAACCTATTCTTTAATTATAATATTAGTGATACACAAACTGGCCTAAGAGCTATTACTCCCAATTTAGTTCCAACACTATTAAGCATTCCCGGCCAACGTTATAACTATGAATTGCGAGTTTTAATGACTTGCTGTGAAGAAAACATACCTATAATTGAAGTGCCTATTAAGACAATTTATATTGAAAATAACAAAGAATCTCGCTTTAACCCTCTTAAAGATTCATTTATAATTTATAAAGAATTTTTTAACTATTTTTTAAAATTAATTATTCCATATGTAATAAATTTAATCCTTTTTTTAATAATATTTTATTTAATAAATTCCAACAATGATCTAACTGCTATTACCAAAACAAATTTTTTAACTGGAATAATTGGCATTATATTAAACATTATTTTAAATTATAGAAATATATATAAGCATAATAAAATTATTAATAATATAGTATATATTTCTAAAAAGATACTTAAAATATTTATAGCAGGCATTTTCATCTATATTTGTTATAATTTATTAAATATAAATCTTTTATTAAGTAAATTAATAGTAGATATATTACTAACCATTATATTATTTATAATATTTAGAAATGTAGGTTTTAAAGATGACAAAAAAAATTAACATTATAATAATTGTTGTATTAGCTATTCTACTAGTTATGGAAGTTATACTAGTCAAAAATAATAGCTTTATTCCAATAGATAATTATATTTATAATAATATTAGCAAATTTATAAATCCATTTAATACAGCAATATTTAAATTCTTCTCTTTCTTCGGTTCAGAAATATTTATTATTGGCTTATGTATTTCAATATTAATATTAGTAAAAGAAAAGAGTAGGGGAATAGGTTTTATTTTCATCTTAAGTATGAGCCTACTTTTAAATCAGGGATTAAAACTTGTTATTGGAAGAGATCGGCCTAATATAAATCAAATAGTAAATGAAACATCTTATAGTTTTCCTAGTGGTCATACAATGATTGCTACAACAATAGTAGGGGTACTTATATATAATATTTGGCATAATTCAAAAAATAAACTAAGCAAAAAAGTCTTTTTAAGCACTATTTTAATAGTTTTTGCCCTGATGATTATGTTAAGTCGCATTTATTTAGGAGTTCACTACTTTAGTGATATCCTTGGAGGAATAACCACAGCTTTACTATTATTAGCTATAGTTCACTATTACTATGCTTTTAAATATAAAGTCCCCTACTTCATAAAAACTAAAGAAAATAGGGGATAAAAGCCATATATAACCTTATAAATATATAATTATAATAATTACGTACGCATTATAACCTTATTTATATATAATAATAAGGTTATAGTAATATCCAATTTAAATTAATTTTTGAGTATATCAATCTTAAAGCTTATTGATAAATTAATTATAATAATCTAGATAAGTTAAAATACAGTAAAATGCACAATTATTTCAATAGACTATAACTTTAATGAGAAACAAAAAAACTAACAATCAAGATTTTAACAAATAAACAATTTTATAAAAAACCACATTTAAAAATAATATATATTATGTTAACTAAATCGTTAAAAAAACTTCTTGCTAAAAGGAGTTTTTTTATTATGAATACTATAATTACTATTGATAATTTTATAAATATATTTATTAATTTTATATTTAATTGCACCAAAACCATTATAACCGTATGCAAACATATATTTGGCATTAAGCTTTCTTAATATTTAATAAATACTAAAACAACAATACATTAATAAGTACTAACACTGTCCCACTTGCTAATCCTAAATATAACGCTTTATTTTCCTTATATTTTAATGATTCTGGTAGTAATTCTTGAATAGATAATGTAATCATCAATCCAGCTACTATGATAAGTATTATACTAATCATCATTTCGGATATATAATTTTTCAAGAAAACTAAAGCAAGTAATGCCCCTAATGGTTCAGCCATTCCAGATATAAAAGCATTTCTAAAAGCTAACTTTTTATTGCGGGTCGAATAATAAATTGGCACAGCAATACTAATACCTTCAGGAATATTATGAAGCATAATTGCTATAGCTAATTTAATTCCTAATGATAAATCTTGATAACTACTTAAAAAAGTGGCAATTCCTTCAGGCATGTTATGAAATATTAAAACAATCATATTAAGAATTCCTAAACGATATAAATCTTCTTTTTTAGTTTCCTTTTTAATTATCATACTTAAAACTGTTATAAAAATATAACTTATTAAGAAAGCAACAATAAGTAAAATAATTGATTTGGACATTCCATAAACGCTGAAGTATTGAAAAAAAGATTCAGGTATAAGATCAAATATACTTATACCAATCATTATAGCAATTGAAAAAGCAAGACAAAAAGTAATAAATTTATTATACTTATTTTTATCGACCTTGAAAAATATAGTTGTTGCTCCAATTAAAGTAGATAATCCTGCAATAGTAGATACTAACATAGGTATTACTGTATTCATGGTCTCACCTACTCTAATAATATTAAAAAAGAATCAATTTATGTTTATTTGATTCTTTAAAAATTGTATATATTCTTTAAACTTATCACTTTTATTAATTTGTAAACAATAATTTATCCTGCCAATTAAATTATTAATATATTTTTCTTTATTATCTATTTTCAAAAATTTCAAATGTTCATCAAAACCATATTTCCTAATATAATACATTTCTTGCCGTATTTTTCTTTTATATTCCTTTGTTACATTTATTTTGTCATTAACAACTATTCCTGTAACTGTTTGTCTTTTATTTTTAGTAATTATATGTATCTTATCATAATTTAATTTAAATCCTCGCTTTTTTAATTCATCTTTAACCAATAAAATGATTTTTTTCGGCTGAAAGTCTCCGGAAAATGTTAAATCATCTGAATATCTAGTATAATTGATATTTCTATTACTACAATATTTCCCAATTATTTCATCAAATCCCCGTAATATTATATTAGATATATAAGAAGATGTTGGGGCCCCCTGTGGTAACTTACCTTGATAAGTACAAAGATTGGTAAGTAATACTCCAATTGATTTAGGATATAATTCTTCCCTAAAGCATGAATTATATACCATTTTAAATGTAATATTATCAAAGAAATTCATAATATCTAATTTAAGTATTATATTTTGCTTAACATGAGGTAAAGCATTTTCCAATAAGCTAATATTTTTCTTATAAGCTTTTGCATATTCAGATATTCTTTTTTCTTCCAAAATGTTATGCAAAATATTTCTTTGAACCAATTTTAATATAGGACTAGGTTCATAAATTGTCCTAATTTTTCCATTTTTCTTTGATATTTCATATTCGACATAGTTACCCTCTATATTGTTACTAAGGTAATATAAAGTATTTTTGTACCGTCTTATATCCTTAGTTTTAAGTAAATTAAAAGAAAGTAAGAATTCATTATATGCATCATCAGTTAAATATTGCCACATAAATCTTACCTCCTTTAAAAGCAATACATAAAATTGTAAATAGGAAATGTACAAAGCGAAGCGTGTACAGCTTGCTGTACGGTGGTACATTGAATATTTACTCAAACTTTATATTAATATTATATCCATAGCGACTCGCTACAGTGGTAAAAACCTAAACACTATTGCTTTCACTTAAATTATAACAAATTATTATTTTTTATCAATACTTGCTTTAACAAAAGAATCAAAAAGTGGATGTGGCTTTGTTGGTCTACTTTTAAATTCTGGATGAAATTGGCAAGCAATAAAGTGTGGATGATCTTCTAATTCTATTATTTCGACCAAATTAGATTCGGGATTAATTCCTGAAATAGTAAGACCTTTACTAGCCATCAAATCTTTATAATTATTGTTAAATTCATAGCGATGTCTATGTCTTTCTAATATTTCTTCACTTTTATAATCTTTATAAGCAAGTGTTCCTTTAGTAATGTGGCATCGATAATTACCTAGTCTAAGTGTTCCTCCTTTATTAATAATAGCTTTTTGATCAGCCATTAAATCAATTACTGGATTAGGGCATAATTCATCAAACTCACGACTTGAAGCATCAGTAAGTCCACATACATGCCGAGCAAACTCGATAACTGCAATTTGCATCCCTAAACAGATTCCTAAATAAGGAATTTTGTTTACTCTTGCATATTCTGCTGCTTTAATCATTCCTTCAATACCTCTGGAACCAAATCCTCCCGGAACTATTATCCCCTGGGAATTTTTAAATACTTCTTTTAAATTACAATTCTTGGTTTCAAGTTTTTCGCTATCAACCCAATTGATTTTTACTTTAGCACTATATTTATAACCAGCAGCTTTTAAAGCTTCTT
Source organism: uncultured Bacilli bacterium (assembly GCA_944363815.1). Taxonomy (GTDB): domain Bacteria; phylum Bacillota_I; class Bacilli_A; order RF39; family UBA660; genus Onthocola_B. The sequence goes on from CALVVI010000014.1 coordinate 10,727, forward strand.
TAACTGACAAATAAGCATCTTCTAATTCTGTATATTTTCCTACTAAAGCAATTTCTACCTCTTTATCAAGATTTTCCACAGTTTTAATTAAATTTTCCCAAGTATCCAAATTACTTTTCGTAACTTTTAATCCAAATTGTTTTAATATAATATCTTCAATATGTTGTTTATGAAAATTGACTGGAATTTGATATATATTATTTACGTCCTTAGCTTCAATAATATTTTCTACAGGAACACTTCCAAACAAACTAATTTTCTTTTTTACAGCATCTCCAAGATCTATTGGAGCTCTAGTTACAATTATATCCGGCTGAATACCAAGCCTTCTAAGTTCAATTATACTATTTTGTGTTGGTTTTGTTTTAAGCTCATTAGAACCAAATAGATAAGGAACTAATGTTGTATGCACAAACAAAGAATTTTGAGTACCAGTTTCCAAACGAAATTGTCTTAAAGATTCCATCATAACAGAGGACTCAATATCTCCGACAGTTCCACCAATTTCGGTAATAACTATATCAGCACCACTACTAGTTCCTGCTTCATAAATCTTATTTTTAATTTCATTAGAAATATGCGGAACTATTTGGATAGTTGAACCTAAAAAGTCCCCTACTCTTTCTTTTTCAATGACACTAGAATAAATTTTCCCATTAGTAATATTTGAAGTATAGTTAAGTTCTTCATCAATAAATCTTTCATAGTGCCCCAAATCTAAGTCTGTTTCACAACCATCAGCAGTAACAAATACCTCACCATGCTGAATCGGTGACATTGTTCCTGGATCGACATTCATGTACGGATCAAATTTTTGCATAAATACCTTATAACCTTTAGCTTTTAGCAAAAGAGCAATACTAGATGCCGTAATACCTTTACCTAAGCCTGAACAAACACCCCCTGTTACAAAGACATACTTTGCCATACTCTACCTCCATTTTTAAAATTTTAAAAAATTAAAAAAGCCTCGGAGAACTTCCTAGGCTCTTTTAAATTATATCACTATAATTTGGCATGTGCAATAAATTACAAAAAATTTTATTATTTTCTTCCCGGCATGCCATCTGCTTGCTTATATCTTTTAAGCATAGGTTCATACTCAGCTTTATGGGTCTTATACATAAGTTCTGTGGCAAGCAAAAGTGTTTTAATATCATTAATTCTAAATGTAATATTAGGTATTTTAGGTAATAAATCTAATGACCGAACTCCATTTTCTAAAGTACCTGAAGTTGCTGTAACAAATGGCATAACTTCCGCTTCCATAAACTTCTCATGATGAGCATTAATTATATCTTGAGCATTATCACAAACATCTTCAATATTATCCATATAAAAATTAGCTTGAGAAAGTGCATTCTTTTGTTCATCTGGAAGTGCAAGCAAAGTCATTCCCGCCATCTTAGTTAATTCATCTGGTTCTTCTTCATAATGAGCTAATACTTGTTCCCACATACTTACTCCATCCTTAGTGGTTAAAGCATTAACTAATAACACTTTAAGCAAATCATTCATTTGTGCCATAAAGTCATCTAAAGCTTTACCCTTAAAATCAGCTTTCTTAACATCTAATATTGCCTCATAATAAACATTAGAAAGTATACTAGCAATTCTTTCAATCATAATTTGAATTCTAATTTCCAGAATATCTATATTGCTTGAAAATTTCTTTTTAACAGAATAAAATAAAGCTTTTATTAATAAAATTTTAGTTTCATTAATTTTATCCAACATTACATCCTGCTTAGTCTTTAAATTTTCCATAAAACCCCCCCTTTCTGCGAGTATTCTATCATATTTTAATCGTATTGTCAAATTTAAAAAAAAGGAGTATTAGCCATGACAATTTTTGATAAATTCTGCAAAAAGCCTTTCAGAAAATTCATCATCCAAATCTTCGGGATGCCATTGTACCCCCAATATAAATTTTTTATTTGGTATGTGTATTGCTTCAATTAATCCATCATCACTATAAGCATCTACCACAAAATAATCTTCTTTAGACACTTTAAATTTATGCCTACTATTAACTCTGATAAACTTATCTTGCAGTATATTTTCTAAAAAAGGGCTTACAACTTGAATATTATGGGCATATTCATTTTGACTATAATGGGAATCATTACCAATTGGAATTGTTTGATCACTTAAAATATCTTTATCAAAATTATGAATGTTAGCTAAAGCTTGCATACCTGCACATATTCCTAAAAGGGGAATATCATTTTTTAATGCATATTTAATAATTATTTCATCTGCCTCATGCCATGTAACACCTCCAGGAATGATAAAGCCAGAACATTTATCCAAAATACTGGTTAAATTATTTTCAAATCCCGGGACAATTAAAATTGGCATTATATCATATTTTTTCAATTTTTCTATTATACTTTCATTTACTTTATATACATTATTATCCAGTCTAGTAGTAATACCAACTAATTTCATTTTATCAATTCTCCTTAACTAAAAATTACCAATTAAATATATGATTAAATTATAAATTTTAACTCATAATAATATTGGGAGGTAAGCAAGATAATGAGTAAAGCAAGAAATTCAGCTAAAAATAATGCTAGAAACAGTGCTAAAGCATCTAGTTCAAGTTCAAATAGTGCTAGAAATAATGCTAAAGCACGCAATAATGCTCGTAACGAAAGTTGTAATTAATTTTAATCAATTCCTTTTTCTTTATGAGCTCGAGGATGATGTTGATAGTCTTCCTCGATTTTTTTATTGCTCAAATGAGAATATATTTCCGTTGTAACTAAGTTTTCATGTCCTAATAATTCTTGGATTACGCGAAGATCTGCCCCATTATTAAGTAAATACGTAGCAAAAGAATGTCTTAAAGTATGCGGAGATACTTCTTTTTCAATTCCTGCTTCTTTAACTAATTTTTTTAAGATTTTAAAAAAACCTTGCCTACTAATTCTATCACCATTTTTATTTACAAATACATAATCACTATTCTTTGTTTTTAAAATAAATGGTCGATATTCATTAATATATAATTTTAAATAATTAAGTGCCGTATTTCCTAAAGGAATGATTCGGTCTTTTTTTCCTTTACCAAGTACTCGAATAACGCATTCATCAAAATCTACTTGATTTAGAGTTAAATTTATAAGTTCACTTATCCTTGTCCCAGTTGCATAAAGCGTTTCTAACATTGCTTTATTACGATAATCCATTGGTTTTCTTAAATTTATATTCAATAATTTATCAATTTCCTCTTCCGTTAAATAATTTGGTAACTTTTTTTCTATTTTAGGTGTTCTTATTCCACTACAAGGATTATTTACAAGCCTTTCGTTAAATATCATATAATTATAAAAAGAATTAAACACTGACAAATAATGTGCCTTAGTTTTTGAAGTTGCTTCCACATCATTTAAAAACTTCCGAATATCATCAATATTTAAAGACATTATGTCTTTTTTTAAAGTAGTAATAAGCATTTTTAAATTTTCGCCATAAGATTCTACTGTATTTTCGGATAATCTTCGTTCATATTTTAAATACTCTAAATAAAATTTTATATTTTCATCATCTATATTATCTATAACATTCATCTATTACACCTACAACTATTATATCGCTTTTTAAAAATTCATGCTATAATATTTAAGTGATATTATGGAAATTTTAGCAGATAAATTAAGACCTCAAAAATTAAGTGACGTTATTGGCCAAAATCATTTGGTTGGACCAGGAAAAATCCTTTCTAACCTCGTTAATAATAAAAGGCTTTTTTCTTTAATTCTCTATGGAAAACCTGGAATTGGCAAAACCAGTATTGCTGCAGCCTTAGTATCTGAACTTAATATGCGTTACAAGTTTATGAACGCAACCATTAATAATAAGAATGATTTTGATACCGCTATAGCTGAAGCTAAAATGTATGGGGAAATGGTTTTAATAATTGATGAAATCCACCGAATGAACAAAGACAAGCAAGACTTACTTTTGCCATATATTGAAAATGGGACAATTATTTTAATTGGCCTTACAACCAGCAATCCTTATCATAAAATTAATCCTGCCATTAGAAGTCGTTGCCAAATATTTGAACTTCATGAACTTACAATAAAAGATATTGCTACGGGCTTAAAAAAGGCTTGCTCTTTTTTAGAAAATATTAACATAGATGAGGAGACTTTAAACTATATTGCTAATCTTGCAAGTGGAGATTTAAGATCAGCACTTAATCTATTAGAAATGGCTTATTATTCAACATGTGATGGCAAAATATCTTTGGAAACTATCAAAAGTATTAATTCAAAGCCAGTATTTTTTCATGACAAAGGTGGTGATGGACATTATGATGTTTTAAGTGCTTTACAAAAATCGATTCGTGGTAGTGATGTTGATGCTGCGCTTCATTACTTAGCAAGATTAATTGAAGCAGAAGATTTAGATAGTATCTACCGCCGTCTTAGTGTTATTGCTTATGAAGATATTGGTATGGCTAATCCAGGAATTGGCCCTCGAGTTATGGCAGCAATTTCCGCATCAGAATTAGTTGGCCTACCAGAAGCTCGCATTCCTTTAGGACAAATAGTTGTAGAAATGGCTTTGTCTCCCAAAAGTAATAGTTCCCACATGGCTTTGGATGCTGCTTTAAACGATATACATAAAGGAAATACTGGTAACGTTCCCCCTAATATTAAAACTAATAGTTCAGAATATCTATATCCCCATAATTATCCTAATTCGTGGGTTAAACAAGAATATATGCCTAATAATTTAAAAGGAAAAAAATACTATCTACCTAAAGATAATAAGATTGAACAAAACTTATATAAAATTTATAAAGAAATGAGGAATGAACAATGAAAATAAGTGTTATTGGAACTGGAGCATATAGTTTAGCAATAGCTTTAGCCTTAGCTAAAAAATCTAATAAAATAATAATGTGGACCGAAAGTAATAAAGTAGCTAACGAATTTAAAGAAACACATAAATTAAAATCCATTGTTGATACAAAAATTTTACCAAATATTAAAGTAACTACTAATATGGAAGAAGTATTAAATAACACTGATTTAATATATATGGTAACAGCCAGCAAATATGTTTCAACTACTTGTAAAATAATGAAACCCTTTTATGATCTAAAAGTACCAATTTGTATAGCCACTAAAGGGATTGAAGAAACACAGCAAGAATTACTTTCTAATGTTATATATAATGAACTAAAATCTCGCCATATTGCTGTTATATCAGGGCCAACTTTTGCAATAGATATGATTAATAATGAACCTGTTGCCCTAGCAATTGGTAGCACCAGTTTAAAAGCCCGCAATATGGTAATTGCAACATTATCTAACGAAACCTTAAAGTTGCGCCCTACTAAAGATATTGTTGGTATCCAGCTTTGTGGTTCTGTCAAAAATATTATTGCTATTGCAGCTGGTATCATATCTGGTCTAGGTTATAGCGAATCTACGCGAAGTTTTCTAATTAATGAATCCCTTCATGATATTAAAGATATTATATCGGCATTAAATGGTAACCCTAAAACTATCCTCTCTTTTGCAGGAGTTGGTGATTTAATGCTTACCTGCTCTAGTACCAAAAGCCGCAATTTTAGCTTTGGCTACTGTATTGGTAGCACCAAAGATAATAAAAAGATTCAAAATTACTTAGATAATCATACCGTTGAAGGATATTACACATTAAATACTATTTATCACTTACTAAAAAGAAAAAAAATTAAAATAGAATTAATTAATATCATATATGATATAGTATATAATAGTAAAGATCCCGAAACCTTGGCCACATTTTTAATAACCAAAAAATAGTTAAGAAAACTTAAATCTTAACTATTTTTTTCTAATATATCATTTATTACAAAATATGCTAGATACAATCCTGCAACTGCGGGAGGAAATATACAAGATGATACTGTTTTTTCATTATTTAAAGGTAACCCAGCATGATAAACAACTGGTATTTTTAAACTAAGGTTTTCCTTACGTAGTCTATGCCGCAAACTTCTAGCTAAAGCATCATTACAGGTCTTATCTAGCCTTGTTAAAGTTATTCCTTCCGGATTAATCCTTTTCCCAGTCCCTAACGCACAAATTATTTTAATATCATTATCCAAAGCTAATTTAATTAATGTTATTTTAGCTGACAAATCATCACAAGCATCAATAATATAATCAACATTACTTAAAAGATGAATATTATTTTTATCGATATATTTATCAATACTAATAATATTTACTTCCGGATCTATCTCCAAGCATCTTTTAGTAGCTACATCAACTTTTTTTTCACCAACATTTTTAGTAGTAGCTATAATCTGTCTATTTAGATTAGTAATATCAACAACATCACCATCACAAATAGTTATGTTTTTAACACCGCTACGCACTAGAGCTTCTAAAACAAAGCCACCGACGCCTCCAAGGCCTACAATAGCAACCCTTTTATTAGTTATTTTTTCCAAATTATTTTTCCCAATTAATTCTATTAATCTATCAAACATAATTATCACCCATAATAAAACCCAGAAGGCAGCCATGCATTGATAAAAACCCGCTCTCGGCAGGTGGGCATCACATGAACTGCTTTAGGATCCTTGTGCACTTAATGGACAAGTCTTCTACACCACAATCCAATTAGATTCCCGTATATCATATCTAGTCAGTTTTATATAGACATAGACTAGCCTTCCAGGTAATTTAATTATAGCAAATAATTATACATTTAGCAATTGCCTTTGACCAAAAAATACAATAATTGACATCTAAACAACAAAACCACATTTCTCTATTCTAGAAATGTGGTTTATTCATATTTTCTCGATAATTATGATGTTTTAAAAGAATTTAATGTAGCAATATCCATTGTTGTATCTAATCCTGTAAATTCACTTAAAGCATTATTTACTTTACTTACCCAACTAGGTTTAGCAATTTTTACACCATTTTCATTAATGGTTGGATTATAAACTCTACCAATATCTTCAACAGTAGTAAGTCCCTTACCAAAATAGCCATCACTTAAAAGTTTAATATAACTTAATATACCATATTCAATATTTTTATATTTAATTAGTCCTCCACCAGACATACCACCAAAAATATTGTTTTTATTTAACATACTTTGAGCAGTATAACCAGATTCAATTTGAGCAATTGCAGCAGCTATACTAAAATCTACATTTGAATAGATATTACTAAAATATTTAAGTAATGCTACCATATATTCTTTAGTTTCATAGCAAGGAACTACCCTATTTCCAAACAATTCCTTTTCATTATCTTCTAAAACTAACAAATATTCACTTAATGTATATCCTAAATTAGTTGAATTTAATAAATTAATATTTTTATACTCTAATCTTAACTTATCCATTAAAGTATTTTGGTCAATTTGAAACACATTTGCAAAAAAATTAATAGTTTCAGTATTATCTGTTAAATATATTTCTAAAAGTTCTTCTTCAGTTAAAATTCTTTTAGATTGCGGTTCTGTAATTTTCGCTTCAAAAGTATTTATGGGACTAACCATTAACTCTTGATGCGAACATCGGTGATATAATAGTAACATTACTATTAATATCATCACCCCCAGGATAACTAAAATTAATCCCTTTTTATTCTCAATTATATAATCTTTCATACTTAATTTATTATACTCTCCTTACTTCAAGTATGTTCATAATTATAGCATAAAATACCTAAAAATGCAAATTTGCTATTACTAGAAACACGCTAAGCAGCTATTATCTCTGGTGATTTTGGCATTGGAGTATCTGACGGCCCCATAATATTTGGAGCATTATTATCGCCACTATCCAAGTTTTCTGGTCCGCTTGGATTGTTAAATTCATTTGTATTTTGTTCTGGCATACTATCTACTTGTAATTTCCAACAGCTTGAAACATCACAGTTACTACTAAATGGCATTGGATTAGGCATTTCCATTTTAACAATCATTGGTATTTTAAATGCCCCACCAAAGCAAACACAATTTCCTGGTTGTAATACCTTTTGCTTATCTAGGATATCTGCAGATATATTTGGAAGCATTTCCCCAATATATTTAATATCTAGAGGGTGTGTCATTTTAAATATTAGGAAGTTATTACATTGAGCAATAACAGTATCTGATATTTCTACAGGTCTTTGACTAATTATATCAAGTATTACCCCATACTTACGTCCTTCTTTAGCAATCCGGTCAAATATATTATAACCAAGTAAGAAAGTATCATTATCTTTTTGAATATATCTATGGGCTTCTTCTAGAAATAAATGAAAAGGTATCTTAGCTCTTTCTTTACTTTCCTTAGAAAAATCAAATATAAGTCTGGAAATAATCTTAACAAACACTTTGGCAAATGTATCATCAATATCTTCCAAATTTATATTAATGATTTGGGCCTTACGACTACCCATTGCTACTAGTGAAGAAATATAATCAACTACTGGGACATATTCACTAGAAAAATAGTTATACATTTTACTATTAATAATTGAATTAAGACGAACTCTTAATATAACGGCATCATCATGTAAGTTTTGATTGTGTTGAAACCCTTCACTAATCAAAGTAAATTCCATAGCTTTAGCAAAATCTTTAAGAGAATAGCTAGCAGTTTCTGGAGCTTTTATAGCATCTAAATCATCATTAATTTTTCCTAAAATATAATTAGTAATAAGTACTGATTCACCAAAATTACCATTAGAGTCTATTTCAAAACATTCACTAAATGTTCTCGTATATCCAAGCCCTGGAATAACAGAATCAAAATTAAATTCTGGCGTATTACAAACTTCAATAATTGTAAATATTTCATTTTTCTTACTAGCAACAGTTTCATTACTAAATAGTACAGCAAGTAATGCTTTAGCAATCAAATGGTTTTTATATGCTCTTGATTCTTCCGTATCAGTTGAAAATATTTTAGCAAGTTTTATTGTATGTTCAATAATTGGAAGTTGTGCATGATTAGAGGCTTGAAGGAGCAATGCCATATCATCAAGTTCTAATAAACTTACAGGTATTTTTAAAAGTATATCTGTTGGATCCGTAGGATTAGTCGTAATAAACTTATAACTATAGTTAGGATTTATTTCATTTAGTCTTCCAAATGCATTTTTATATTCTCCAAAAGAATCAAATATAAATAAATTAGCATTGTATTGAATAGTATATTTATTATTAAATATATTTTGAACTATTCTAGCAACTCCACAAGATTTACCTGATCCAGAATTTCCAAATATTGCTAAATGATTAGAAAACAAACTATTAATATTAGGACATATGTTAAATCCCTTATAAATAGCACTTTCTCCTAAAATGAAACTAGATGCATCATAACTACCCACAAGTTCCATTAATTCTTCAGAATTAATCATTCTAATTTTACTTGTAAGCATTGGTTTTCTTAAAACCCCATTAACATATCTACCATTAATGTATTCTCCTAAAAACCTTATTTTAATTACTTCATTACCAAGTTCAAATACTTCCCCTAGTATTCTTTGATTATTTTCTTCGAATATGACATTCATATTCATTAAATCGGCTTCACTAGCTTCTTTTTGTAAATTTTCTACATGGGCTTCACTATCCCCAATATAAACTATTTTTCCAAACATATTATTATCTCTCCTATGCTATATAAATTATATCATAGTAAAAAAAAAAGTAAAAGATTAATTTAATTCAAATCTTCTACTAGCAAAATCATAATCACTAAGGGAATCTTTTTCAATTCTAATAAAATATATTAACAATTCATCACTTTCTGTAATTTCCTTATTAACAATATATTCTATTACAACTCCATCATCAGTAATATTCAAATTTATTTTATCTATAACTAAATCATCTTCATAATAAATATAATCTATTATATAATCATAATCATCAAAGTCTCCTGCTGTTAAAAAGACATCTTTAGCAATACCTAAATCATTTAACAAATCGGTATATTCTGTATAGGCCGTTAACATAACTGATTCATGAGGCTCTCCATCATCAGCAATAACAATACCATCAGCAATAGTTCGATATCCTAAATTACGATTACCTATAAAAAAGCCTAAAAGACCTGCTAGTACAACAATTACTAATACTAATAGTCCAGCAATCCAATGATACTTTGTTATTTTCATAATCTATTCACCCCGTCAAAGAAATTATAACATATATTCTTTTAAAATTGAATAATTTCCCAACTATTTGAATTTAAAAAAGTAGGCTAAACTGCCTACTAGTTTACTTGCCGATAACTCGCGGCCTCCGCGCTGGAGTCCGCCAGCTCGGAGGCTTAAGGGTTCTCACACTGCAAGGCGATATGGATCACTTGAAGTCCCGCTTCCTCCTTGTAATGCTACATTAGATTCAAGATAAAAGACCGGCCGGGCAGAATAGCCGAGGGACGCGCCGGTGTACAAGCGGCCGTTGCTGAGCACGTTAAACACGTAAGACGAGGACGACGAGTACGGAGTTATTGTCCATTCACTAAGCCCCATATATAACCAATTGCTTGTGGTTATTGTTGAATTATTATAATCATCAAAATTATTTGTCCAAGCATCTGGACTTGCTGCATATCCATAATCACTTACATACATTAATCCTATTTCATCGTTATATGTTGTTGGATTACTTCCATATCCAGCATTATTTCTTTCTCCATCGTAAAATGCTTTTGCTGTATTTCCGGTTGATGATATTCCACCTAAGTGCCAAGTTGTTTCTGCTACTAAATTTTGCCAAGTTGTCCCTAAATAATTCCAATAATTCGTATTTAAATTTATTGTATTAAATTCACTTGTTGTCCAGTTATTTGATCCATACCT
>CALVVI010000015.1 GCA_944363815.1 uncultured Bacilli bacterium
TCAATAGAAAATAAATTTAAAAGCAATTGTTGGAATACTCCATCCACTTTACAAAAAGAAAAATTTCCTTATGTAAAGCCAAAAGAAAATAGACTGTCAAGAAACTAATTAATTCGTTTCACGACAGCCCCTTTTTCTTGTCTTTTTCTGGCTTTAATTGTACAATATTCATGGTGATATAAATGGCATTATTATTGACGCTTCTTAGTGGTTTGTTTTTTTTGATAGGCATAATCATCTATAAATTTATTAAACATAAAAAAGAACTTACTATCGGGGCAATGTCTTGTGCTTTAGTAGTTATTGTGGGGCTTATATGTTTAGACTTGGTTCCGGAACTATTAGAGATAAAAAGATGGTATTTAATTATTTTTGTGATTGTTGGTTTAGTCTTTTTGGTGCTTATTGATAAATTAATTCCTCATCATCATCATGATCATAAAGAAAATGATGAAAATACACATGAACATCAAGAACATTTAGAACACATTGGTTTTATTACAATACTTGCTTTACTATTACACAACATGGTTGAAGGTATGGCTTTATATAGTGTTAGTGTTAATAATTTGGAAAGTGGAGTTTTAATGTGTTTAGGTATTGGCTTACATAATTTGCCATTTGGCTTTCAAATAGCTAATTATAGTAATAAGACAAGTAATAAATTAGCTACGTTTTTATTAGTTATTTCAGGTTTAGTTGGTGGCCTTATTATTTATGCTTTTGGTAGTATAAGTGAATTTATTACTGGTATAATTATTGCTCTTACTTTAGGGATGATTCTTTATATTTTGATATTTGAGTTATTGCATGAAGTTTGGAGTAATATTAAACACAAAGCAACGTTTTGTGGTATAATTATAGGTACTATAATATTAGTGCTAATAAACTTAATCTAAGAAGGGAAGAAATATAATGAAAAAAGTATTAGTGACTGGTGCTGCTGGTAGTGTGGGAATACAAGTAATAAAATATCTACTCGCTGAAGGAAAGTATGAAGTAACTGCTTTAGATTTAAAAAATAAAGTGGTATTTAAAAAAATGCGAAGATTTAGAAAAAGGATAAATATTTTATATGGTGATGTAACGGATAGAGTTTTAATTGAAGCTTTGGTCAAAGATCATGATGTAATTATTCATTTAGCATCTAGTTTGCCACCGCTTTCTGATATGAAGAAGGGATTAGCGGAAATAATTGATTATGATGGTAGTGAAAATATAATTAGGGCAATTAGTTATTATAATCCTAAATGTCATTTATTTTTAGCATCAACAACAAGTTTATATAAAAATATTGAAAATCCAACGGTTAAAAGCAAAATTGAACTTGATGATTATGATTATTTTTCACAAGCTAAATATAAAGCAGAGTTGTTGATAAAAGAAAAATTAAAAAATTATACTATTTATCGTATTCCTTTAGTACTAGGTAATCCATTAGTTGATCCTTTTATGTACAATGTGAAAAAAAATAGCATAGTTGGGTTTGTAACTAAAGAAGATGTAGCATATGCTTTTGTAAAAGGTATTAAATATTTAGACAAATTAAATAAAAAAACTTATAATGTTATGAGTGAAGAAACTATTTTATTTAATGATTTATTACAAAAATATTTGAAAATATGTGGTTTAAGTTGGGAATATATTTTTGGAAGAGTGCTACTTGAGAAGGATTATTACAGTCCGGTTTGTGCAGATCAAGAATTATTAAATAGTGTAATTGATTATCAAACTGATAGCTTAGCTCTGTATTTTAAAAGATTAAGTAGTAAAGTAAGAAAAAGAAAGGTGGCTAAGTTTCTAGCTAAGCCATTAATTAAGAAAAAGTAGGGAGGTATTTTATGGGAAGAGCATATGAAGTTAGAAAGGCAAGTATTCAAAAAACAGGAGCAGCAAAAGGGAAATTATATACGACTTTTGCCAAAGAAATCTATTTAGCAGCACATAAGGGAAGTCCTAATCCGGATGCAAATGTAGTTTTAAAAAGACTTATTGATAAGGCTAAAAAGCAACAAGTGCCAAACGATATCATTAATAGAGCAATTGATAAAGCTAAAGGTATTGGCCAAGAAGAATATCATGAAGTTATGTATGAAGGATTTGGGCCTGGGGCTGCAACATTAATAATTAAGTGTTTAACAGATAATGTTAATAGAACTGTAGGTAATGTAAGAGCGGCATTTAATAAGGTTAATAAAAGTTTAGGAGTTACTAATTCTGTTCTTTACAATTATGATCATTTAGGTATTCTTTCTTTTAAATATGCTGATGAAGAAAAAGTGTTTGATACCCTTCTTAATGCAGGAATTGAAATTAAAGATATTGAAAATGAAGACGGTGAAATAATTCTTTCTTTGAATCCTGGAGATATTAATAAAGTAAAAGATGAATTAGAAAAAATAATTCCGGGGATTGAATATGATTTGGATGAAGTAGGTTATTATGCTAAAGAAAAAATTACTTTAGATGGAGAAGAAAAAGAAACTTTTGCTAAACTTTATAAAATGTTAGATGATATTGAAGATGTATCAGAAATATATACGAATGTAGATATGGATTGATTATGGATAAAAAGAAAAGATGGAAGTTAATAGGAATAATAATACTCGCTATATTATTATTTTATGGAATATTACTTGTTTTTGGTGGTAATATTGCAGGACTTTTGTATCAAGCATTATTTTATGGCAAATATAATACAATGTTTATTTCAGAAATAGTTTTGTTAATTTTTGCTTTAGTAATGTTAGCAGTAAGAAAGAGACTCAATATTTTAAAACCGCAAGGTAAATCAATTATTTATGGTATTAAAAGAGGAATTCCGATATTTGTTGTCAGTCTTATTAGTTTAATGAGCAGTGTAACAGGAATAATGGGAGAAAACTTAAATATTCCAAATCTAATAAGTTTAATTATTTTAGCAATTACTATTGGAATGGCTGAAGAATTTTTCTTTCGAGGATTTATTCAAGGCGAAATAGTTGATGCTTATGGTAAGAGTAGAAAACAAGTTATTATGTCTGTTGTTGTAAGTGGGGTAATATTTGGATTAGTTCATATAACTAATGCGTTAAGTGGACAAGATATTATTACAACTCTTATGCAAGTGTTACAAGCATCTAGTTTAGGAATACTTTTAGGTTCTATCTATTTTATAACAAAAAATATTTGGTCAGTGGTATTCTTGCATGCGTTTTATGATTTTGCTATCATGCTAGGTGAAGTAAATAGTTATAAGGATTGTATCAATAGTACAGATATATCAATGATTATGTTAATATTTACTTTTGTTGTATCTTTAATTTATGTGGTAATTTATTTGGTGGGTGCTTATCTTAACTTGCAAAAAAGACATGTAAATGAATGTATTGGAGAAGAAGTAACTGATGAAATAATAGTTAAAGATGGGGAAAATGCTACGAAGGCTAAGAAACTAGTTGTTGTAGTAATTGTTCTTTTGTTCTTAGCATCACCTTTGATTCCTGCAGATGAAGTTGAAAACTTTCAAATTTGCTATACTTACGAAAATGTAGATATAAATGGTGAAATTAATTTTGCTCTTGATAATGAATTTGTTTTAAATGATGTAAAGTTATATGTCGATGATTATAATTTAGTTATGGAAAGTATTGATGGAGAAAATAAAACTGTTATTGAAACACTAGAAAACGATATTTATGATATTTATGTTTACGAGATAGATAGTAATTATCATATTTTACTTAATGCTAATGAAATTTTATATTATGGAGTAGTAAATAAGGATAGTGTGGCTGTTACAAGTGAGTTTACAAGTATTTTAATAAATAGTTTTCAAAAATATGATGTACCAGAAATTATGGATATTGGTAAATTAGAAAGTAATGATGGAGTATATCCACTTATAAAAAGTTATGTAAGTGATTACTTTATTATAAAAGATGGTAAAGTAATGGTAATTAATCAATAATTTTAGAGAGTGCTATTTGGCATTCTTTTTCTTTTAAAAATAGTGTAAATGTAGCTAATAAATATATATAAATAAGGCTAGTTAGTGGTATAATAAGGTATATTGGTGAGATGTAATGAAGAAGTATAAATTGAAGAAATTTAATGTATTATTATTTACTTTTATAATTCTAATGTTTTTAGAAATATCTTTTAGAATGTTAACAAATGTTACTGTTTTTAATATTAGTTTTTTGTATGTAATTTTATATAATATTTTTGCTTCTTTACTTATAAGTTTTATTGTTACTTGGGGGGGCAATAAATTTAATAAAATAATTTATTATTTATCTATTTTTATTATATCTTTTATTTATGCTTTACAGTTATGTATTTATAAAATGTTTGGGTTTTATTTTGATTTATCTTTATTAAGTGCAACAGATCAAGTGGCTAGCTTTGCGGGGGATGGTCTAAATTTAATTCTTGAAAATATTTTAGGAGTTGTTATTTTGTTTTTGCCTTTTATTTTATTACTTGTTTTTATTAGGAAAATAGTGGTTAATAAGAGTGAAATTAAATTTAATATTATTAAGTTGGTAGCATTTGTACTTGTTTATTTGATTTTTATAGGTGCATTATTTATAAATAGTGATGGAATTAATTCTGCAAAAGATTTATACTTTAATGTAAGTAATAATGAACTTAATATTAGAAAGTTTGGGGTACTTAATGCTTTTAGAATAGATGTAAAAAGAAGTATTTTTGGTTTTGATGTAAGCGTAAATATTCCGAATAATTATGTTGATGGTAATGAAAAAGAAGAAAATATACCAGAAGAACCAGAAATAGTTTATGAATATAATAATAAGGATATCGACTTTGATAATCTTATTGCTAATGAAACTAATGGAACAGTTAAAATGATGCATGAGTATTTTAATAATGAAAGTGGTACTTTGCAAAATGAATATACAAAATATTTTGAAGGTAAGAATTTAATTTTGTTTATGGCGGAAAGTTTTAATGAAATTGCTGTAAGGGAAGATATAACTCCAACATTATATAAACTGGTTAACAGTGGTTTTAAATTTAATAATTTTTATACACCGACGATTAGTAGTACAATTGGTGGAGAATTTCAAGAACTCACTGGTTTAGTAGCAGCATCAGGATTTTTATCTCCTTGGAAAAGTGGTGAAAATTATTATCCTTTTGGAGTTGCTACAGCTTTTCAAAATTTGGGTTATAATACATATGCATATCATGATCACACTTATACTTTCCAAAGTAGACATAAGTATTTGGCATCGCTTGGCTTTGATAATTATTTAGGTTGTAAAAATGGCTTGGAAAGTCGTATTAATTGTAATCAGTGGCCAGAGAGCGATGTAGAGATGATTGAAGCAACATTTGATGATTATATTACAAGTGAAAATCCATTTATGGTTTATTACGTAACAGTAAGTGGACATGGCGATTATGGTTTTGATTATAGTGCAATTGCTCGTAAACATAAAGATGATGTGGCTAATCTCAATTATTCAGAAAAACCATTATCTTATTTAGCGGCGCAGATTGAACTTGATCAGGCTCTAGAATTGCTTATTAAAAAGTTGGATGAAGCCGGTGAGCTTGAAGATACTGTTATTGCTTTAGTAGGAGATCATTATCCATATTATTTATCATTAGAAGAAGTAAATGAAATTGCTAGTTATGAAAAAGATAGTGTTGTGGAAATAAATAGAAGTAACTTTATTTTATGGAATAGCGAAATGGATATGGTAGAAGTGGATAAGGTCGGAAGCCAAATAGATGTCTTACCAACAATATATAATTTATTTGGAGTAGAATATGATTCAAGACTTATTATAGGTAAAGATATACTTAGTACAGAACCAGGACTTGCTATATTTGGTAATTCTTCATGGGTAAGTGATAAGGGAACATATTTTGCTAGTAGTGGCGAATTTGTAAGTAAAGATGGTAGTGAAGTTGCTAGTGAATATGTGAAATATATGAATAATGTGGTAAGTAATAAGATTACAATGAGTAGATATATCATGAAGTATGATTATTATAGAAAAGTTTTAGGAGGATAGTATGGTAGATAAAAAGAAAGCCCTGAATTTAATAAATAAAGAATACAGTGATAGCGAGATAGGTGATAGAATTAAGGAAATGATGTCTAAAGTTGGTAATAATAGTGGATCTACAGATACAAGGTATCAATATTCCTATACCCCTTTAGAATATGTGATTGAAAATTCTCAAGAATACATCATACCCGAATGTATGCTAGCATGCAAGTGTTTATGGGATAAAAATATTGGTACGTTTATGGTTAGTAATTATGATGATAATTTTTTATACGTCCTTTTAGATGATTTGTCTGATGAAAATTTGGCAATTATAAAAGAATTTGCAAAAGTAGACACTAGATATTTTTGGGATGAGTTTAGACATTATTGGGGTATTAGAGCAACAGGAGTAAATGAACAAGCAAGCAGGGAATTAGCAGAGCTAACTAATGTATTTGTACTACAAGATACTATTAAATATCAAACTGCCGAAGACTTTTTAGATAGTTATAAAAGAACTAATGGTGAACTTTCTGTTGATGAATATGGTAATTTAGTAAGTGGTTATAATCCCAATTTAGCAAATGCAACTTTGGAAGAGGCATTAGTTAATACAAATTGTACAAATTTATATGTTCCGGAAGAAGGAAAAATATATGATTCTTTAATGTATTTAGAATGGCATAATAAGTATAAAGATTCATTAAATGAGACAATATCAAGATAATAGGAGGATAATATGTGTGGAATTGCAGGAATTGTAACTAAGAGAGAGGATAAAAAAGAAATAATTGAAGCAATGAGTAAAAGAATAGAACATCGCGGACCAGATGGCGAAGGATATTTCTTTGATGGAGATGTGGCTCTTGCTCATCGAAGACTTTCAATAATCGATTTGTCGACGGGTAATCAGCCGATGTTTAATGAAGATGATACAGTTGTAACTGTATTTAATGGGGAAATATATAATTATGTGGAACTTAGAGATGAGTTAGTTAAGGCTGGTCATAAATTTAAAACTAAAAGTGATACTGAAGTTTTAATACATGGATTTGAAGAGTGGCATACTGATTTACCAAAGTATTTGCGAGGAATGTTTGCATTTGCAATATATGATAAGAAAAGCAATGAATTATTTTTAGCTAGAGATAATTTTGGTATAAAACCTCTTTATTATACAGTGATGGATGGAACGTTTATGTTTGCATCAGAAATTAAAGCTTTTTTAGATACTCCGGATTTTAAAAAAGAATTAAATGAAGATATTTTGCAAGCTTATTTGGAATTTAGCTTTGTACCGACGAATGAAACTTTCTTTAAAGGGGTGTATCGTTTGGATGCGGGATCTAGTTTACTTTATAAAGATGGAGATATAAAAATAGATAAATATTTTAAATTGGATTTTAAGGATAAAGAGCAAACACTAGCTGAAGCAGTTGAAAGCATTAGTGAAGTAATGAAAGATTCAGTTAATAGACATTTACTTAGTGATGTTGAAGTTGGTTCATTTTTATCAAGTGGAATTGATTCATCATATATTGTATCTTTGGCGAAGCCTGCGAAGACTTATACAGTTGGTTATGATATCGATAAATATGATGAAATTAGTTATGCTAAGGATTTAACTGAAAAACTAGGAATTAATAATACATCTAAAGTGATAAAGATGGATGAATATATGGAAGAATTTCCGAAAATTATGTACTATTTGGATGAACCTACTAGTGATCCAGCAGCAATATCTTTATACTTTGTTGCTAAACTTGCTAGCAGGGATGTAAAAGTTGTGTTATCGGGAGAAGGTGCTGATGAATTTTTCGGCGGATATAATTATTACCGGGAAGAAGTTGATATGAAGTTTTATAATAAAATACCTTATTTTATAAGACATTTTATTGGTAAAATTGCTTCTTTATTTCCGGAAGGATATGGATTTAATTTCTTGGTTAGAAGAGGAGAAAAGTTAGAAAATAGTTATATTGGAGTAAATAGAAATTTTTCAGAAAAGATGGCTCGTAAAGTATTAAGTAAAGAATATAATTTGCGTGGAATCGATGTAACTAAAGAAATTTATAAACAATTTGCTGGATATTCAAATATTCATAAAATGCAAGCAATAGATATTAATTATTGGCTTATGAAAGACATACTTCTTAAGGCTGATAGAATGACAATGGCTTCATCTTTGGAAGGTAGAGTACCATTTATTGATAAAGAAGTATTTAAGGTGGCAAGTGGACTTTCAATTGATTACAAAGTAACTAAGGAAAATACTAAAGTTGCTTTAAGAGAAGCAGCAAAGGAAGTTATTCCAACGGAAGCATACAAAAAGAAAAAATTAGGTTTTCCAGTACCAATTAGAGAGTGGATGAAGACTAAAGAAGTAAGTGATAAAATTAGAAAAATGTTTAATAAAGAGTTTACAAGTAAGTTTTTTAAAGTTGATGTAATAAATGAATTGCTTGATGAACATATAAGTGGTAAAAAAGATAATTATCGAAAAATATGGACAATTTATAGTTTCTTAACTTGGTATGAAATATTTTTTGTTAATAACTAATTTACAAATATTTGTTTGTGTGTTATGCTTATTATGGTGATTTAAAATGTTAGAATATATAATTATAGGTTTATTAGTATTGGTGATTATTCTTTTAATAATTTTGTTAGTTAGAAGAAGTAATAATACAGAGTTAGTAGAACGAATTGGTCATTTTGAAGCAAATATTAATAAAGAAATTGGGGAGTTTAAGTTTACATTTTCGAAAGATTTAATGGAGACTTTTGAAAAACTTAATGAACGAATTGAAAGAAAGTTAACTTTAATTAATGATGCCGTCAATGAAAGGTTAGATAAAAACTTTGAAAAAAGTAATAAAACATTTATGAGTGTACTTGAAAGACTTTCAAAAATTGATGAGGCACAGAAGAAAATTGATGGATTGAATAGTGAAATAGTGTCTTTACAAAGTGTTTTAACTGATAAAAAAACGAGAGGTACTTTTGGGGAAGTAAATTTAGAATATATTTTAAATAATGCATTTGGAAGTAATAAGAATGGAATATATGAAACGCAACATAAATTTAGTAATGGTTATATAAGTGATGCAATACTTTATGCGCCAGCTCCCCTTGGTACTATTGCAATTGACTCGAAATTTCCTTTAGAAAATTATCAAAGAATGACTGATAAGACTAAGGATAAACAATTTAGGGATCAAGCGGAAAAAATGTTTGTTGCGGATGTAAAAAAACATATCAATGATATAAGTGAAAAGTATATTATTCCAGGGGAAACTAGCGATGAAGCAATTATGTTTTTACCGGCGGAAGCAATATTTGCAGAAATAAATGCATATCATCCAGAATTATTAAATTATGCTTATAATAAAAGAGTATGGATTACTGGACCAACTACTTTGATAAGTACATTATCTATTATTAGTATGATTCTTAAAAATATGGAAAGAGATAAATATGCTAAAGTAATTCATGAAGAATTAGCAAAACTTAGTATTGAGTTTACTAGATATAAGGATCGTTGGGATAAACTTGCTCGAAATGTTAAAACAGTAAACCAAAGTATTGATGAACTTCATACAACTAGTGAAAAGATTACTAAAAGATTTGCCTCAATTAATAGTGTTGATATAGATAAATTAGTAAATAAAGAAGAAAGAGTAACCATTGGTAATTAGTTACTCTTCTTTTTTTCGGGTTAAGGTTTCTGGCTTTAATCTTGTTAGAGATTTAGCATAAAAATATATTAGGCGATTTTGTTTATCAGCTGCTTTAAGAGATATCGTTAATTTAGTTCCAATAAATATTTGCTTCTTATTTTCCATATCATAAATAGCTTTAGATTCTGGACTGTAAATAAATTTGCCATCTTCAATATCATCAAAGTAAACAATTCCTTCAATTTCTTCTTCAGTTTTTACAACTAAATAATTAGGTGTCACTGTACTAACATAAGCAGTATATTCTTTATCAGGATTAGTAGCAACATAGTTAACTAAATATAAATCATTAGCTTCTTTTTCAGCTTTTGTTGCACATTTTTCCATGAAAGAGGCATGACTACACATTCTAACTAAATATTGCTTCCAAGCTTCAAAATCAAAATTTGGCATATAAAACATTTCTAAATTATCTAATATATATTCAATAAGTAAATCCAAAAATCTTCTAATGGGTGAGGTTACTTGGGAATAAGCATTTAAGGCTAAGC
Organism: uncultured Bacilli bacterium; assembly: GCA_944363815.1. Classification (GTDB taxonomy): domain Bacteria; phylum Bacillota_I; class Bacilli_A; order RF39; family UBA660; genus Onthocola_B. Next base: position 10,240 of record CALVVI010000015.1, read on the forward strand.
TATAGTGGCTTTGATTGTTAATACTATAATAAGCTTTTTGCATGCTTTTGATAATTAAACTAGATAGAATAAAGAATTCTTCTTTTGATTTTAAAGAATTAATTATTTTTTGGATTACATGAGGGTCATCTAGATTTTTAAATTTATTTAATTGGTTTTCAGTATGTCTTTTTATTGACCCTTCATTATCACTAACATTACTTTTTACTCTTTTTATAATATCCATAGCTTCCATAATTTTATTTTTAAAAGGGATTTCGTGGTTTCGATAAATAAATAGAAGGCCTGAATTTAACATTTGATTAGCAACTGCTTCATTAGTCATAATCATAAAGTTTTCGACGATTCTTTCCGCTGTACCACTTTGGTGAGTAGTGATTGATTCGATATTATGTTCAGAATCAAAGCAGAAATTAATTTCTTTATTGGCAAAATCGATTGCTCCATTTTGCATTCTTTTATGAGTTATTATTTCGGATAGTTCTTGCATTTTTAATAAATCGTTTAGAAACGGCTCATAGCCTTCAGGAATTTGATTTTGTTCCAGAATTTGATTTACTTCTTCATAAGTCATTTTCTTTTTAGAATTAATGACTGTATCTGCAATTTTAAAGTTTACTAAATTGCCATTATGATCTATTTCCATAATATAGCTTTTTGCTAGGCGATCAACGCCAGGGTTTAAAGAACATATACCATTAGAAACACTCGGATGAAGCATATGCAAAACACTATCAACCATATAAAGGCTGGTCGTATTTTGTTCTGCCCGTAGCCATAGGGGAGAAGCAAATTTTATATAATGGGATACGTGAGCAATACTTACTGTTAATTCATAGTTGCCGTTAGGTAATGAATTGATACTTACTGCATCATCCATATCTTTGGTATGAGACCCATCGATTGTAAAAATATTTTCACTTCTTAAATCTAAGCGGTCTTTGATTTCTGCTGGTGTAACTTTTTGGGGAATACTTGCAATTTGTTCTAATTCTTTTTTAGTATTACTAGTTTGAAATCCATTATTTAAAGCAATAGTTTCTAGTTCTTGGGAATAATCTTCACGTTTATTTAATACATATAAAGGTTTGATTGTATAGTAATCATTAGGTGAAGGAATTGTTGGTATATAAGCTACAAATCTTGTACCAATTGGATAATTGTTAAATTCTTTTTTTGCTGAAAATTTAAGTAATATATGAGGATTACCTACCATTTCAATTTTGTTGCCATTTTTAATTTCACATACTATTTGGGGGGTTCCTCTTTTTATAATTTTAATTAGACTTTCTTTTTCAGTTTTGTATTTTCTTTTAATTATTACTATATCATTATTTAAAACTCCACTGGTTGAATTAGGAGGTAAACGATAAAATTTTCCATCCATAGAATAAAGCATATTACCATTTCTATCACTAGTAATTTTAGTTACAAAAAAATTAGATGGCATTTTATAAAAACAATTATTATAATCATGATAATAAATGTATCCATCTAATTCTAATTCTTTTAAGCATGCAATTATTTCTTCTTTATTTGAAGTTCCTGCAAGAGAAGTTATTAGAGTTGTTAAAGTTATAGCTTTGTTTTCTTGAAAAAAGCTTAGTATTAATTCTTTAGTATCTCTTTTTTTAGGAGACATTTCAGATAAAGAATAATGATTATCGCTATCGACATAAAGTCTTTTAGATGCTACTAAAGCATTTAAACATTCTTGTAACTCAGTATATAATTCTTTGTTTTTTTCTTTTGAGGAATTTTTCTTAATTTTTAAACTTTTTTTAATCATAGAAAAAGTTAAATATTCTTTAGAACTGTTTTGAAATAATGCCATTATTTTTTCTTGCATAATTAATCACCTAAACTTACTATAAAACATAAATTCGATTTTGTAAATGAAAAGTTATCTTTTTGACTTTAATAGTTAAATTTAGTAAAATAGTTATGGAAAGTAGTGATAGAATGACTTTATATTTAATAAGTAATAATATGGTTTTAGAAGATATTGTATATGAAACTGATGCAACAGTAGAAGAAAAAAGAATCAATAGGCCTTTATCTATTGCTGGAGAAAAGGAAGCTGTTAAGTTGGTGAAGAAAATAGATGCTAATGTAATATATTCTTCTGATTATGCTTCAGCTTTGGGCACAGCCAAGTATTATGCCAGCTATAAAAATTTACCTATTTATATTAATTCTTTTTTAAATGATTGTAAGATCGGAAAGTTAGGAAATCGAAATATAAAGATGCTTAGATTTATGCAAGAGAGAGATTTTGATTTTAAATTTAATGGGGGTGAGTCATTAAATGAGGCAAGTAATAGAATGAATTTAGTGATTGATAGAATAATAAAGAAGAATATTCATAAAGATATTGTTGTTTTTACACATAAAAGAGCTATTATGGGGTATTTACTTAAATATTTAGAAAAAGGATTTAATTTAGATGATAGATTAATTCTTACATATAATGATAAAGTTATAATTGATGATGTCGATAAAGATATAGATATTATAAAAGTCGTGTTAGAAAAAAATAAAATAATTGATATCGATGTAATTGAATAAAGTATATATTTATGTTATTATGAGAAAGGTGAAGATAATGGAAGAAAAAGTAAGTATGAATATTAGTGCAAGACATGTGCATTTAACTAAAGAAGCGCATGCTAAGTTATTTGATCATGATTTAACTGTAAGAAATCCTTTAAATCAAGTTGGTCAATTTGCAGCAAATGAAACTGTAACGGTTAAAACTGATAAAGGGGTATTTGAAAACGTTCGGATTATTGGACCACTTAGAAGTTATAATCAAGTAGAACTATCAATGACTGATGCTAGAAAATTGGGTATTAAACCACCAGTTCGGAAAAGTGGTAATTTGAATGGAGCTGAAATGGTAACTATTGCTACAGAAAAAGGAGAAATTACTGAAGCATGTTGTATTATAGCTGATAGACATGTACATATGAATCCTGCAAAGGCTCAAGAATTAGGTGTAGTTGATGATGAAGTTTTAAAACTTGCTATACCAGGGGATAAAAGTGGAGTAATCGATGTTCATGCTAAAGTTAGTGATGATGGATATTATGAAGTACATTTAGATACAGATGATGCCAATGCATTTTTGATTAATCCGGGAGATATTGGTACTATTAGTAAATAATTTAAAGATTGAAGTAATTTTTTTCAATCTTTTTTCTTGGTTTAAATTAAACTTAATGGTATAATTTAATTAATATTAAGGCCTACCGAGATTTTAGTTTTTATTTATGATTTATGTTTGGGGCGAAATAAATAAAGGAAGGAGAAGAACTTTGGAAACAAAGTTAAATCATAGTAACAAAACATTACGCTATGATATTATTTTATACTTTGTTAAAAAACTAAAAGAAAGGTAGGTATAGATAAATGGAAAATCAAAAATTAGAAACAATAACAAAGTTATTTGAAGGTAGTGAAATTAGAAGTATTTGGGATAGTGAGAAAGAAGAATATTACTTTAGTGTGGTTGATGTAATTGGAGCTTTGACTAATGCTAATATTCCTAGAAACTATTGGAGTGATTTAAAAAGAAAATTAAAAGAAGAAGGAAGTCAACTGCACGAAAATATCGTGCAGTTGAAAATGCGAGCACAGGACGGAAAATTAAGAGAAACTGATACGCTTGATACCAAAGGTATATTAAGACTTATTGAATCAGTTCCATCACCTAAAGCTGAACCATTTAAGTTATGGTTGGCATCTTTAGGTAATGAAAGAATTAATGAAGTATTTGATCCGGAGCTAGCTGTAGATAGGGCCATAAATTATTATCGGAGTAGAGGTTATGATGATGAATGGATTGAAGCAAGGCTTAAAGGCATAATCAATCGTAATAAATTAACAGATGCTTGGAAAAGTGCTGGAATTACTGAAGGATATGAATTTGGAGTACTTACTAATGAAATATACAAAGAATGGTCAGGTATGACTGCAAAAGAGTATAAGGGTTTTAAGGGTTTAAGAAAAGAATCTTTGCGAGATAATATGTCTGATATTGAAATAGCTCTTACTGATTTAGGTGAAATAGCTACTAGAGAACTAGTAAAAGAGTATAAACCATATGGTTTAAAAGAAAATAAAAAAGTTGCTAAAGCTGGTGGTAATGTTGCAAAAGTTGCTAAAGATAATCTTGAAGAAAAATTAGGCAAGTCTATTGTTTCTAAACAAAATAAATTAGGTTATAAATATGTTGATGATTCTAAATTGCTAAATAAAGATTAATTACTAGACAAATATAATTATATGTGATAAATTAAACTGGAATTTTTGGTGATAAATATGAAATGGAATATTGGTAATATTGAAATAAAAAATCAAGTTGTTTTAGCACCGATGGCTGGTGTATCTAATCCAACATATATGAAGATATGTGAGGATATGGGTGTGGGCTATGCTATTACGGAACTTATTAGTGCTGAGGCGATAGTTCGAAATAATAAAAAAACTTTGGATATGTTAAAGGGAATAGATACATTAAATATGCCAGTAGCTATCCAGTTGTTTGGTTCTGATCCAAATGTTTTAGCAACAGCTGCTAAAATTATAAATGATTTATATCCGGAGGCAATTATTGATATTAATATGGGGTGCCCTGTGCCTAAAGTCGCTATTAAAAATGAATCAGGAAGTGCTTTACTTAAAAATCCTCAGAAAATAAAAGAAATAGTTGCAGCGGTAGTTCAAGCTGTTGATGTCCCTGTTACTGTGAAAATAAGAAGTGGTTGGGATGCGACTAGTATTAATGCCGTAAGTGTTGCTAAAGTTATTGAAGAAGCTGGAGCTAAGGCAATAGCAATTCATGCTCGGACAAGATCTCAAGGTTATAGCGGTAAGGCAGATTGGCAAATTATAAAAAAAGTTGTTGATGCTGTAAAAATTCCTGTAATTGGTAATGGAGATATCTTAACATGTTTTGATGCCAAAAGAATGCTTGATGAAACTGGTTGTAAAGCTGTTATGATTGGTAGGGCTGTAATGGGTAATCCTTGGTTAATAAAAGAAACGGTAAATTATTTAGAAAAGGGACTTTTGCCAGAGACAGTTAGTTATGATGAGCGAATTGATATGATGGAGTATCATTTGCAAAAGTTAATCCAAAATAGTACAGAAAGAGAGGCTGTTTTAGAAATGCGTGGTCATATACTTAATTATTTAAAGGGATTACCAGAAAATAAGGAAATAAAAAGATTTGTTTGTGAGTGCAAGACTAGCCAAGAAATTTTTCAAGTATTAGAAGATTACCGTAAATTTCTTTTGTTGAAATAAAAAAGATTTAGTCGGATTTAACTAAATCTTTACTTATTTTGTTAACTGGTCCTGCTCCAACAGTAATAACTAAATCTTTTTCTTGAACTTTACTTTTTATAAATTCTGTAATTTTAGCAAAAGAATCTAAGTAAATTACATTTGGATTTTTTTCTTTTATTTTAGCTACCAACATTTCTTCGCTAATATTAAAGGTATTTATTTCCCTAGCAGGGTAAATTGGAGCAATGATAACATTATCAAATTTAGATAGAATATCTGCAAAAGCATCTAAATGTTCTTTAGTTCTTGAGTAGGTGTGGGACTGAAATATACAGTAATCTTGTTGGTGTTTAATTTTTTTAACAGATTCCAACGTGGTTTTAATTTCTGTTGGATGATGGGCATAATCATCATAAACATAAGCTCCATTACATAATCCTAAATATTCAAATCTTCTGCCAACGCCGCGATATTTTTCTAAACCTCTTTTTATAATTTCAATATCTTTAATATAATTGTAGCTTAGAGCAAAAACTGCAAGAGCATTATAAATATTATGTTTTCCATTAATATTTAAAGAAATAGTTGTTAAAAATTTATCTTGATAATATATATCAAAACTGTAATGTCCTAAATCATCGGCCTTTATATTTTGGGCCACGTAATCAGCTTTATTAGTTATCCCGTAAGTTATAACTTTTCCCTTATAGCCAGCCTCAATATTACTAGAGTTAATATCGTCATTATTTTTTATAAGCAAGCCATCTTCGGGTAATAAATTGACGTATTTATTGAATGATTTTTTGATATTATCTAAATTTTTAAAATAATCTAAGTGGTCATTATCAATATTAGTAATAATAATGCTAGTAGGATGAAAGTGCAGAAATGAATCAACATATTCACAGGCTTCCATAATTAAATATTTGTTATCGCCGATGTGTGTATTACCATTAATTGGTGATAACATTGCTCCAATTTGGATAGTAGGATTTAAACATGCTTCTAAAAAACACATTGATACCATACCAGTTGTTGTGCTTTTGCCGTGAGTTCCAGAAATACACAAACAGTTTTCGTATTGCTTTGAAATGATTCCTAAAAATTCTGCTCGTTCATAGTTTTCTTTATGTAAGTTTCTAGTAGCAATTCTTTCAGGATCATCTTCATGAATTGCAGCGGTATAAACAATAATATCAGCACTTTCAATCATTTCAGGATGATGACCATATTTAATATTCATGCCTTCTTCTACTAACTTTTCGGTAATTTCACTTTCTTTAATGTCTGTTCCACTTACTATGCCACCGAGAGACTGAACAATTTGCGCAATGCCACTCATGCTAATGCCTCCAATACCAATAAAATGAATTCTTTTGTCTTTAAACATAATAGCCCTCCTTAAATTTCTATCTTATTATACCATTATATTGAAAAACTGCAATAAATAGGTTAATTTTTGTAAATAGTTTACAATTAAAAAAATGTGTAAAATTCTTGATATGTAAAATTTGTGATTTTTGAAAAATACAAAAAAGTAAAAAAATGTAAAAATTTTAAAAAATGCTTAATTTCTTATTTTTTGGCTTAAATAAGCCAAAAAATAATGGCGTGTATAAAATAGAATGTAAAATAAAATCAGGTAAAATTTGAGAATTTCAAAAAAATGGAAATTTTGATTTTTAAAAAAATGATAGACAAAAATATATCTCTATACTATAATAAAAGTGTAAGAAAGGTAGGGTATGAAAAATGCCAAATATAGAGGAAGAATTATTAGAGACAATTAAAGTTGTCAAAAGGAATGGTTCAAAAGTAGATTTTAATGGAACCAAAATTGCTATGGCTATTAAAAAAGGGTTTGATAGCATTAAAGATATTGATGAAGAGGGAGAAGAAAGTAATAAATATAATTCAGTAGATATCCAAAAAGTTTATCAAGATGTTATAGCTACTATTAAAAAGAATTATGAAAATAAAGAAAGAATTAAGATTGAAGAAATTCAAGACATCATTGAAGAAACATTAAAAATTGATGGGTACCAAGATGTATTTGAAAGTTTTTCGGATTATCGTGAAAAAAGAGCTCAATCAAGAGTTGCTTTTACTGAAGATAAAAGAAGCCATAAATTTTTAAAAACATTAGAAGGTTTAGCGCTTAAAACTGCTGCGGAAGATGATGCTAAAAGAGAAAATGGGAATATCGATGGTAACTCAGCAATGGGTACAATGCTACAATTTGGGTCAAATGTATCTAAAGAGTTTTCGAAGACTTATTTAATGAAAAAAAGGTACGCTGATGCGCATGATGATGGTTATATTCATATACATGACATGGATTTTTTAGCCATGGGTACAACCACTTGTATGCAAATCGATTTGGATAAGTTATTTAAAAATGGTTTTTCCACAGGCCATGGACACTTAAGAGAGCCAAATGATATTATGTCTTATTCAGCGCTTGCAGCAATAGCTATTCAATCAAATCAAAATGATCAACATGGGGGACAAAGTATTCCGGCATTTGATTATTACTTAGCTCCAGGGGTTTTAAAAACTTTTAAAAAGTTACTTAAATCAATGATAAAAGATTACATCGATTTAGAAGATATTAATGATTTTATTAATTCAAATGTTTTAGAAAGAGAAATTAATAAAATAAATACAATTGATATTAATGTCGATTATTTTGAAAAATTTTATAAGAATTCTGAACAATTAAAAAGAATGTTTGAAATGTCTATAAACAAAGCTCTTGATAAAACTGATAAAAGAACATATCAAGCAATGGAAGCGTTTGTTCATAATTTAAATACTATGCATTCGAGAGCTGGTGCTCAAGTGCCATTTTCTTCAATAAATTTTGGTACGGATACATCTAGTGAAGGAAGAATGATTACTAAAAACTATATGCTTGCTGCTGAAGCAGGACTTGGTCATGGAGAAACTCCGATATTCCCAATATCAATATTTAAAGTAAAAGATGGGGTTAACTATAATCCAGAAGATCCTAATTATGATCTATTTAAATTGAGTTTAAGAGTATCGGCGAAAAGATTGTTCCCTAACTGGTCATTTTTGGATTCAAGTTTTAATAAACCATATTATAAACCAGATGATTTTAAAACCGAAGTTGGTTATATGGGATGTAGAACAAGAGTACTTGGTAATGTAGTAGATCCAGATAAACAAGTTACACCAGGACGTGGTAATTTATCATTTACTTCTATTAATTTACCTAGGCTTGGTATAAAGCATGGCATTGTTGGAGTTAATGCTTTAGATAAGGCTGATATGAAGGGATTCTATGAAGAATTAGATGAAATAATTGAATTAGTAAAAGATCAACTATTAGAAAGATATGAAATTCAATGTAATAAAAGAGTTTATAATTTCCCATTTTTGATGGGGCAAGGGGTTTGGATGGATAGTGATAAATTACGACCAACAGACAAGGTAAAAAAAGTATTAAAACATGGTACTTTATCAATTGGTTTTATTGGTCTTGCTGAATGCCTTAAAGCCTTGATTGGTAAACATCATGGTGAAAGTGAAGAAGCTCAAAAATTAGGAGAAGAAATTGTTGCTCACATACGTAAGCGTTGTGATGAATATTCTGAAAAATATAATTTGAATTTTACTTGCTTAGCAACTCCAGCAGAAGGACTAAGTGGAAGATTTGTAAATATTGATAGAGATATTTATGGTAAAATTCCTGGAGTAACTGATAGGGCTTATTATACTAATTCATTCCATGTACCAGTATATTATAATATTTCTATTGCTGATAAACTTGCTATTGAAGGAGTATACCATAAATATACTAATGCTGGACATATCAGTTATATTGAACTTGATGGTGATCCATCAGATAATCTAGAAGCATTTGAAAGTGTTGTTAGAATAATGCATGATAATGATATTGGATATGGAGCAATAAATCATCCAGTAGATAGAGACCCAGTTTGTGGTTATGTTGGTATAATTAAAGATGTTTGTCCACGTTGTGGTAGACATACAGGGGAAGGCGTAAGTGTCGATTTACTTAAAAATTTAGAAGGAAAGGAAGGATAAAAATGGAAAAAGTAAATGAAGATGTAAAAAAAGAAAGAGTAACTGGTGAAGGAGTTGAATTTGAAAGAATCAGAAGAATAACTGGTTACTTAGTTGGTACTGTTGATAGATTCAACAATGCTAAAAGAGCTGAAGAACATGATAGAGTTAAACATACTTACGGAACTTGTTCTTGTGCAAAATAACTAGGGAAGACCTAGTTATTTTTTTGTTTACATTACTTTAGATAAATTTTATCTCTGATTTATGGTTAATTAATTTTTTTTGATAAAATTAAAGAGAATAAGAGAATGCTTGTTATGTTGTTAATTTAACTCTTATTCGGATATAATTGTTGATAATAATTGAAGTTGAGAAGGTGTTTGTTGATGAAGAAGAAAATCAGTGTTTTTTTATCTTGTGTATTTATTTTTTTAGTTGCTATATTATTTACATTTAATAATTACTATGCTTCAAAAGAAGTTATAATTAATGAAAAAAAGAGTTATCTTAATACTGATAATATGATGTCAATGATGTATGAAACGTCATCTGGAAGTGATGAATACATGGTTGCCAGTGATAACACTTGGCCGCAGGAGGGATATGTTTTTAATGAAAGACTTTCTGGTTGCGAAAATGGTGGTAAACTTATTTGGGATGATGAAAGAAAAACAGTTACTTTATCTACAAATGTATCTGACAAATGCTATCTTTATTTTGATAAATATAATGTAGCTACTATCAATAGCGTTACTGTTAGTGATAGTAGTAGTGAAAGTATAACATTAACAGTAAATGCAACAGCAGGACAAAATGCCATAGAAAAGTATTATTATAGTGTTGATGATAGTGAATATACTGAAACAAATAGTAATGTGATAACTATAAATGGATTAACTTCATCAACAGAATATTCAATCAGTATTTATGCAGTTGATAGTGCAGGACAAAAATCGAATACATATACGATGACAGCATCAACTTCAGATAATACAGCTTTAGCAGGATTAATAGAAAATTTATATACAA
>CALVVI010000016.1 GCA_944363815.1 uncultured Bacilli bacterium
TATCATTATATTGATAAACTAGTAACCAATCTGGTTCGATATGACATTCACCACAATTTTTATAATAATTATCATCTCTCAAAATATGATTACGATATTTAGGTTCTAATTCTTCTTTATTTGCTAATCTCTCTATAACAAACATCAATTTGTTGATGTCCTTACCCCGCTTAATAATTTTTCTAAGTTTTTTCTTAAAAGTGCTAGAATATCTCACGATATATTTAGTCATCTGACAATAAAGCCTCTTTAAGTTCATCCATGTCTCTAAATCCTGGATATTTATCAGGATTATTTACTATCTTTTCTGCATCTTTTAAGGCCTTACGTAATTCTTTGCTAGGTTTTGGATTAACAACTTCAAAAGGTAGACCATCTCTTTTAACTACTTGTTTTAAAAACAAATTAATTGCTGCACTCATACTTAAGCCTAAATCATTTAAAATAGCAGTAGCTTCTTTTTTAGTAGCACTATCAACTTGAACATTTATTGCACTAGTTAAATTAGTCAAGATTATCACCTCCATTTTTCTTATATTCACATATTATCACATTAAAATATATATGTCAACAAAAATCTACAAAATTACTACAATATTACTACATAGTATTATATGTGAAAAATACAAATTTAGACAAAAAATATTTTTTGAAAATATGGAAATGCGTAAGTTATTAAGAGAACTAAAAAGCAAACGTTTCTAGCATTTAAAAAGCAACCTTGCGGTTGTTTTTTAAAGCGGCGCGTGGCGCCTACGCGGGTAGAACCGTTTGCTCATCTAAGAATTAATCTTAGGCCACATGGCTCCAAGTAGATATAATCTACTTAATATATTATATCCACCAACAATTAAATTATACCAAATAGTTTTCTATTTGTAAATGATTTTTTCATAGTATTTAGTGTTAAATTATATCGATTTACTATAATATATTATGCAGAAATTGTTGCATATTTTTAAAAGTTACAATAGATAATTGTTGGATTGTTTCACTAAATAAATCTATATTACCATAATTTAATGGTTCATTTTCATAATCAGTATTGATATTTATTTCTTCTAATAAAGCATAATATGATAATTTTTGACTTTCCACAATAGTTACTGGAGGATAATTATTTTTAATTAATTCATAATTCATAACTAATCTTGCAACTCTGCCATTGCCATCACTAAAGGGATGAATATTAACTATTGCCATGTGTAAGTTAACAGCCCTGTCATAAACGGTTAATTTTTGCCAATCACCCATATAAAGATCACGCAATTTTAACATTTCTTGAGACACTTTTTCCGGTTTTGTAAAATCAATTTCTCTCCCATCAGATAAAAGCATGTAATTTTCGCGCCTTTTATAACTTCCTGCCCCAATAATAATATTATTACCTACAATTTTATGGATAGTTGTAATTACATCTAAAATATCTATATCTTGTTTTATAATTTCAAAAATATATTTAAATGCTTCTTGATGATTCATAGTTTCATTAATTTCTCTTTGTTTTTCTTTATCTACTACACCTTTAAAATCATAAGTATTATTCAATATTTTTTTAGTATCATTTAAAGTTAGGGTTGTATTTACTCCTTCAATCCTATTAGAATGATATGTAAAAGATACTCCAAACTCATTTATTAAATAATTATAATAAATATCACGTATTTTTTTACTAAAATGGGCAATTGTGTTATTTATTTTAGCCAAATCAAATATTCTATCCAACATAAAATCACCTGAAAATATTATACTATATTTTTTATCTATTTCATTAAATTATTTTTCATACTCATCATCTTTAAATGTAAACATGTAATCAAGTATTTGCACTTCATCCCCTGGCTTTGCTCCCAATGATTCAAGTTCATCTTCAATGCCCATTCCCTTAAACTTACGAGCAAATCTAAGGGCACCTTCATCTTCTTCAAACTTAGTCATCTTAAGTAGTGTCTCTATTTCTTTACCACTTACTATCCAAATATTACCATCTCTTTTGATTTGGTATGGTTTTGTATCTTCAAATTTATATAGTTTAAAGTCACTTTCTTCATATAATTTTACTTTTGGAATATCTTCAAGTTCTTTAGCTAAAGTTTCTATTAAATTATCTATTCCGGTATTATCCATACAACTTATTTCAATTATTTCAGCACCTTTATATTTATTTTTAAATCTTTCTAAATTCTCTTGAGCATCTGGTAAATCCATTTTATTAGCAACAATTACTTCTTTTTTATTTTTTAATAAATCACTATACTTTTCTATTTCACTTCTTATTGTTTTATAGTCATCAATTGGATCTCTTCCTTCACTAGCTCCCATATCTACTACATGAGCAAGTATTTTAGTTCGCATTGCATGACGTAAAAACTCATGACCCAAACCTACACCAGTACTCGCTCCTTCAATTAAACCCGGCAAATCAGCCATAACAAAAGATGAACCATCTTTAAGTTTTACAACTCCCAAGTTTGGTGAAAGTGTCGTAAAGTGATATGCGGCAATCTTTGGTTTGGCGCTAGATATAATAGAAAGTAAAGTTGATTTTCCAACACTTGGCATACCTACTAGACCTACATCTGCTAGAACTTTTAGTTCAAGTCTTACAGTTACTTCTTCACCGGGTTCTCCTTTTTCACTAAACTTTGGAGCAGGCATATCATGAGTGGCAAAAGATTTATTGCCTTTGCCGCCCCTGCCACCACGAGCAACTACTACTTCCTCATCATCTTCGGTTAAATCAGCAATTATTTCACTAGTTTCGGCATTATAAACAGTAGTTCCTGCTGGCACTTTTATAATTATATCTTCAGCATTTTTCCCATATTTATTTGACCCTTTACCATTTTCGCCCTTTTGAGCCTTAATAATCTTTCGGTAACTTAAGTCAATCAAGGTCTTTAAACTTTTATCAACTCGAAAAACAATGCTAGCTCCTCGACCACCATTTCCCCCATCTGGACCTCCCATTGGTACGTATTTTTCCCTTCTAAAAGAAGTACATCCATCTCCACCAGGACCAGCCATAAGTTTTATTGTAAGTTCATCAACAAACATCGTAATCACCTGTGTATATATTATCATAATCCCTTTTAAAAAACAATTACTCATGGTATAATCATGGTGGATGTGAGAAAATGGAATATAACGTTGTAAAAAATGCGAGTAGTATTTTAAATAGTAGTAAATATTATGTAAGCAATCCTACTAAATACAAAGGAAAATGGAATGATTTTTTTGACAATCATAATCTCATTTATTTAGAGCTTGGAACTGGCCGAGGAGAATTTATTATAAATATGGCAAAGAAATACCCTAATATTAACTTTATTGGCTTAGAACTAAATGAATCGCAAATTGCGACGGCTGCAAAAAAGTTAGAAAGAGAAAACATTAAGAACTTAAAACTAATTAAGGATGATGCGAGAAATATTATTAATATTTTTGGTAAAGAAATTAATACTATTTATTTGACATTCTCTGAACCATGGCCCAAAAAGCGCGATGAAAAAAATAGATTTACACACGAATCATATTTAAAACTATATGATCGAATATTTAAAAAAGATAAACATATTATATTAAAGACAGACAACAAAGGTTTATTTGCCTACTCTTTAGAAACGCTATCAAATTATTGGTATGTATTTAATACTGTTAGCTTGGATTTACATAATGATGAACGAAATATACCAAATTTGATGACTGACTTTGAAAAACAATATTTTAAAGAAAAAAGACCTATTTATTACTTAGATGCTAGTTTTAAAAATTAATAAGTCCTTACGAGAATAATCGTAAGGATTTTTCTTTGCTGCTTAAAAAGCAGCTTTTTTATTTTTTTAGAAAATTTGTAAATAAAAAAAGGAAATTGAACTTTTGGGGATGTATATATAAATGAAGGGATAATTTACCTTCTAGAAAGGAGGCTTTATTTTATGGACAATGTAATACTTAAAAAGAATGGAGATGATGTTATGAAAAATGAAATAGTATTATTTGAAAATCAAGATGTAAAGTTGGAAGTCAATATCAAGGATGATACCGTATGGCTTAATCGCGAACAAATAGCTAAGCTATTTAATCGTGACATCAAAACAATTGGTAAGCATATCAATAATGCATTACAAGAAGAGTTAGACTACTCAACTGTCGCAAAATTTGCGACAGTTCAAAAAGAAGGAAATAGAGATGTTAAAAGAGAAATAGAATATTACAACTTAGACATGATTATAAGTGTTGGTTTTAGAGTTAAATCACAAAACGGTATTATATTTAGAAAATGGGCTAATAAAGTATTAAAAGATTATTTATTAAAAGGATATGCCGTTAATCAAAAAAGATTAGAATATTTAGAAAAAACAGTTAAGTTCATCAATATAGCTGGAAGAATTGATGATGAAATATCGGCTAGTGATGCAAAAGAAATAATTAAAGTAATTGGTAATTACTCTAACGCTTTAAATTTACTTGATGATTATGATCACCGATGCGTTGTGAAACCTAAGGGCACACAAAACGCTAATATGCTTACCTATCAAGAATGCATAGATATAATAAGCAAATTACGTTTTAATAATGATAGTAACCTATTTGCTTTAGAAAGAAACGAAGGATTAAAAGCCATTCTTGGAGCAATTTACCAATCTTTCGATGGCAAAGATGTTTACCCTTCTATCCAAGAGAAAGCCGCTAATTTCTTTTATATGATCATTAAAAACCATGTATTTATTGATGGCAATAAACGAATTGCTGCTACTTTATTTATTTACTTTTTAGATTATTATAAAATATTATATAAAGATGAAAAACAAATAATTGATAATAATACATTAGTTGCCCTTACTTTACTAATAGCTCAATCTAATCCTAAAGAAAAAGAAATTTTAATTGATTTAATTATGAATTTCTTAGTTAACTAAAATTAATATTACCAAAGCCTTACGGATAAACTCGTAAGGTTTTTCATTTTATTAAAGTAAACAAAAAGTGCTTACGCTTCGTAAACACTTACTTTCTTTCTATTTTTACCAGATCTTTCATATTTTACCACACCAGCAATTTTAGCAAATAGTGTGTGATCCTTACCCATTCCAACATTTGTGCCAGGATAAATTTTTGTTCCTCTTTGACGGTAAATAATAGCTCCTGCAGTTACAGTTTCGCCATCACTTGCTTTGGCACCTAATCTACGACCAGCTGAATCACGACCGTTTTTAGTAGAACCTTGAGCTTTAACATGCGCAAATAATTGGATGTTTAACTTCATGAAATTCATCTGTCTTCCTCCTTTACTATTTTTACATTTTTGTTATAAGTTTCTGCTAGTTCTTCTAGCATAGAAATCATATTTTCAATTATTAATCTAATAATCGGATCATTACTTTTGATATCAATTGTAAGTTTATCTTGTTCCTCTTTATATTCTAAAGAATGAATATCAATCCTAAGACATGCATTTATACTTGTAATAACAATGCTTGATGCACTTGCACAAACGATATCTTTGCCGTAATCAGCAAAATTTGCATGACCAGTAATAACAATATGATTACTTTTAATATTAACTTTAATCATTAACCAATCTTCTTTACTACTAATTTAGTGTATGGTTGACGATGTCCTTGAGTTTTACGATATTTTTTCTTTGGTCTGTACTTAAATACTTTAATTTTCTTGTTTTTTCCTTGTTTTTCAACAGTACAAACAACACTCATCTTATCTACATAAGGATTACCTGCTACACCATTAGCGAATAAAACTTTATCAAAAGTCACATCACTACCAACTTCAGCATCTAATTTTTCTACATAGATAACATCACCAACAGAAACATAATATTGTTTCCCACCAGTTTCAAATATAGCTTTCATTTCATACCTCCTCACTTTTGAAGTCGCGCCCTTAAGGTACATACTTGTTTTTTAACCTTTTTAGTGCGGTTTTTTAAGAAATTACTTAAAATAACGAATTAATTTTACCAAATAACCCTTTACTTGTCAACTCCTAGCAAATTAATCTTTTTTTCTATTTAGGGAAGGCCCATTTAAACTTTGAACATTACTTATATCGCTAGTCAAACTATTAACTGGGGCTTTGCTAGTGGTAATATTAAGCATATTATTTAATATACTAGCGATTTCTTCTTTTTTAGAATATTCCCGATAATCAACCTTATCTAAGATTTGTTCTAATTCAACTTTTTTAGTATTCAATAATTCTTTTATTTGAGTTAATTTTTCTTTAGAATCATCTGGATTCTTAGCATATTTTTTCATTTTTGCATATGATGCAAAACAATCCTTAATCATTCTAATTTCAAAATCAGTTGCAATAACTAAAGGAATACTTCCAAAAACAAGAGCTAGACCAAATCCTTGCGAAATAATAAAACATATTAAAGCAATAGTTGGCACTCCCACTAATATAGTAGATCGCAACTCTTTTAAAAAAGCACTTTTTGATTCTTTGAGTTCTATAAATTCATTTTGATATTCCTCATTAATCTTTTTAATATCTGCTTCTAATATTGCTATTTCACTTTCTTTTTTTCCTATATCTTCAAAAGAATAATCATCATGTTTTTTATTAATTAAAGATATAACCCCTTCTTTATTTTTAGCAAAAGCTAAATCTTCATTAACTTTTATTAAATTACTATGCATAACATAAATCACCTCAAGTGAATATATCATACTATTAGTGATATTTATTGTCAAACCTTTCTTTAAGTTTTTTATTTTCTCCAACAATTTTACTGTTTTCTTTAAAATATTGATAAGTATCGAGTTTTAATATATCTAAATTCCCCTCTTTAGTACTTAGATAATGAAATTGATACTTATTTAAGTATCTTTCTAATAAGAATTTATTAAAAATATAGTTATAATTTTTATAAGCATAATAGGTTTTAACTAAAAATAAAGATACTATTAAATAATTATTTAAAGAAAGCCAAAAATTACTAAGCAAATAAATAATAATACCAATACAAGATATAAAAAAATGAATATGATATGCTGTTTTAAAGGAAAAGAATTTATTTAATAAGGCATTTAAAACAATACTCCCATCTAAAGGGATAATGGGAAGCATATTAAAAAACATTATGCTTAAATTATATTTATAAAATATATCTTTAGTAATTGATGTTATGGGAAGAAAATAAACAATAATTAATATCAGCAATTGAAAAACCATCCCTCCCATAGCAATGAGTAATTCTTTAGCTACTGGGGTATTAATATCTTTATTAATTTTAGTAATACCTCCAAAAGGATATATAGTAATATTTATTATCTGATAGTTAAACAATTTAGCAAATAAGACATGGCCTAATTCATGGAATAGGACAATAAATAAAATAATAAGGCCTATTTTTAAATAACCACACAGTAAAAGTATTAATAAAAAATAATATGTCAAAAAATTAATTTTGATAATCTTCATATTTAATATATTCGTTATCCTTTTTAATTACTAAATATAAATATTCATCTACTGTATTGCCTATTACAGTTCCAGCTTCGATATAATCATAAAGATTTAACGAAATATTTTCCAAATTACCATACCAAATATCTGCACCATCAATTCCTTGAATAATGACAGTGTTTCCGAAGCCATCTTTTTCACCAGAGAAAACTACTATCCCACTGGCTAAAGAATTTACTAAAGACTTAGAACTTACAGTTAAGCGTTCTCCGTTTTGATAATCACTTATTTCTTTATAAACTAATTTACCATCAAAAACGGTTTGAGCATTATCATTAGATGGTAAAACTTCTCCGAATAATTCTTCATACCAACCTTTTACTTTAGTAAACGGTAAAGATTCAGTTAAAACATATTCTTTATATAATAATAAGTTTTTATCACTGGTATTTGTAAAAATGATACTAGCCAAAAAAAATATAACTGCTAACATAAATTTGGTAATATATTTACTTAATCTTTTTGATTTAGATGGTGTTTTTTTACTAAAATTTTTTTTCTTAGCTTTATGCATTTTAACATATTCGTCCATGATATCACCTAAAGTATTTTATGTTTAAAACGTCCTTTTTATAACTTATAGCAATGAATATACCATTAATAAGTAAAACTGATAAGAAACTATAAAGAGTTAGATGATTAAATATTAAAAAGCTTATTAAATAATATAATAAAATAATACTTAAATTAGTAAGAAAATAAACATTAAAATTATGATAATTAAATTTACATAAATATTTTTTTAATAGATAAATTAAAGTTATAAATATCGTAGTATAGAGGCAAGTGTGTAAAATTAGAAAATCTATTAATAAAGAAATTGCTAAATTATAGATATAACTTTTAGAATTTAAATTAAGTAAAAAGAAATAAGATAGATATGGAGTATAATTATAAATCAATATATCTAATAGTACATAAAACATTTAAATAACCACCAATACATAGTTTAGATTAGAAAAATCAACTGCTGGTTTAACATACACTATCTTTTCTATTTCTGTATTATTTAAAGTTATATCACTTACTTCCCCAATATATATGTCACTAGGTAAATTACCAATTCCAGAAGTATATATTTTATCACCAATATTTAAAGTATCACTTGCTTGTAAATCACTTACTACTAAATTATCGTCTTGCATTTTTAAAATACCGAAAGATGAATTAATACGAACCGATATATTGCTGTTTTTATTAGTTATTAATCTTACTTCACTAGTAGTTGAATTAAGCTTGGTAATTATACCAATTAATCCTTTTTCATTTATTACGGGACTACCAACAGTAATGTTTTGATCACTACCTTTATAAATTGTTAAAATATCTTTAAATTCATAAATGTTACGAAGCATTACTTTACTTGTCACCAAATTTAAATTGCTACTAAAAGAAAATTCATTTGTTTTTAATAGTTCATTATAATCAGTTTCTAGGGAATTGCAATAAGTATTAGTTATATTAGAAGTATCTAGTTTAGGCACTGTTTCATAAAAAAACTTATTTAGGTAAGGACTAAATACAATTAGCAAAAAGACAAATAGTAAAATTATATAATCTTTATATTTCTTTATCATATTTTTAGTATGTTTATATTTAATCTAAATATGTTATAAATAGTTTTAACATGGAAGAATTTAAATTATCTATAACCTCTTTTTTATCAGTTTTAATTAAAATAGTTTCATAGTTTTCTAGCATTTCAGTAAACTCTTCATTCATTTTTATTTCTTTTATGTAATAATTAATGCCTAGAGTAGTAAAGAATGACTCCAATTTAACTTTATTTTCTTCATGATAAGCTAGACCAATAATCACTCGGTAGTAACCACTATTATCTTCGTAAATTATGGCAGGAGAATACTTATTTTGATAATTTAAAGCATTATCATAATCTTTAAATACTCCAACCTGAAAGAGATTTACTGTATATTCTTTAGTTGTTAAAGCAACCACTTCGGAATTAATATCTCGATAAAAAAGAAATGCAAACATTGAACCAATTAATATAGCCCCAATAATAATTTTAATATACGCTTTCATAAGTCACCCAGAATAAATATACAATAAATAGTTTGAAAAATTTGTCAAAAAAAATAGTTTGGATAAAATTTCCAAACTAATTCATTTTTTTAGCTATCATGGCTTCAGCTCCATCCATTGCTTTAACCATTTTCTTGCCTACTTGCGTGCGTGCTTGTTTATTGTTCATCATATAAACTGAAGTTCCAACTACAGCTAAGGCAGCAGCCACTCCTGCAACTTTAAAAACGTTTTTCATGTATATTCACCTCTAACGTTAGTATGGTTTTATTTAACTATTATATACTTCAATAATTTTAGTTTTTAAACTAGTTTTTCGATTAGCAGAATAATTATTAGCAACAGCCTTAGCAAAAGAATGAGGGTCTCCCACTATAGTAAGGGTTTTCTTAGCTCGACTTACTCCAGTATAAATTAATTTATTATAAAGCATTTTATAATAACTGTTACTTATTGGCATAATGACATGTTCAAATTCACTACCTTGGCTTTTGTGAATAGTTATAGCATAAGCATGTTTGATCTGTTTTAAATTTTTCTTTTCATACTCAACAATATTGCCTTCAAAGTCAATCTCAATTTTATTACCATTAATACTTTCAATATAACCGATATCCCCATTAAAGACATTATTATCTAAATCATTTACTAGTTGTAATACTTTATCTCCTTCGCGATAAATAACATCTAAATAAGTTATTTCATTTTTACTAGAACTTGCTGGATTATATATTTTTTGTAAAATATTGTTAAGATTATCAATTCCATTTTCGCCTTTATACATTGGAGCTAAGATTTGCATGCTTTTTTCATCAATTTTTTTACCCAAAGAAATCTTAATGATTTGCTCAATAGCATCTTTAATTTGGCTAGATTTTGTTTGAAAAAAGGAATAATCATCTTTTTTAGTTAAGAATTCTTCGCTTAGGTCATTATTTTTTATTTCTTTTGCTAAATATGGAATATAGGAGTTATCGCTTTGCCGATATATTTGATTTAAAGGAACAAAATTGAAATAATCACTGCCAATTAAGTCATCTAAAACTAAACCTGGGCCTACACTAGGAAGTTGGAAGGTATCTCCCACTAAAATGAGTTTAACACCAGGACTTATCCCATTAAGTAAAGCGTTAAATAATTCGATATCAATCATACTGACTTCATCCACAATTATAAGCCGGTGATTAGTTTTATTAAATTCATTATAAAAGAAGTCATTGCTATCTTTATACCATTTTAGATATCGATGGATTGTATAAGCTGGCAAGTTGGTGGAAGAAGCCATTTTTTTACTAGCTCTGCCTGTTGGAGCTAAGAGAGCAATATTCTCTAGAATATCGGCTGGACCAAGGCGTTTATCTTCAATGTATAGTTTAGTAATAGCATTAATAATTGTTGTTTTACCTGTTCCAGGCCCCCCAGAAATAATAGTTACATTGTTGCTTAAGGCACTTATAATAGCTTTTTCTTGATCTCTATTATAATTTATACCAATTCTATCTTCTAAATCTTTTAATTTTTCTTCAATCTTAGATATTTTATCAACTACTTTGGAATCAATCTTTTTCAAAGACTCAGCAATATTTTCTTCAAAGCCATAATATTTGGCTAAATAAATTTTACGATCAACTAAAATAATTTGCTTATTATCTACTAATTCTTTTAGTATTTCTTCTAATACTTCTTCAGTCAAGATAATATTAAATTCTTTATCTAAGGTATTGCTTATTTCTTCACGATAATAATAAGTATCTCCGTTATAATTGCTTAACAGTTGCATTGTCTCTAAAAAGCATGCATGAATTCGAACGCTCGTATCGTTACCAAAATTATTCATATAAATACTATCTAATTTTCGAAAATCAATTATTTCTTTTAAATCATAGAAAGCATCCCCTAGAACTTCGTCGATACGGTCTTTAAATTTATTATATATCTTGGAACATTCTTCAATAGTAAAACCTAAATTTTGAAATTTTAAAATAGCTTCACTGCTCTTATTATAATTTTGAAGGGAATTATAAATCTTAGCGGCCCTAATTGTAGTCATTCCTTCAATTTCCAATAAGTTATCCCGATTTTCCTTAATCTTTTCTAAAGTTTTTTCACCAAAATGATTGACAATTTTTTTTGCAGTTTTTTCCCCACAACCATCAATAAAGGAACTAGCTAGAAATTCAATTATAGCATCTTTAGTTGTAGGCATTTCTATTTCATAACTATCAACAGCATATTGCATACCAAATTTTTCATTATGTATATAATTTCCATATAAAATCATGCTTATATCGATATTGACATCAGTAAATACACCTGTTACTGTAATGCTCTTATTCACTTTTTCTTTCATGGCGACATCATTAGTTTCTTTAACGCGAAACAAAGCTACAACGTAGCCAGAATCGTTATTGTGAAATATAATTTTTTTTAATTTACCTTTGATATAATTCATAATACTATGCTATAAATTCTTCCTTTTTCTAATTTTTTTGGTATTTCCACATATAAGTAATTACTGGTGTGGCCAAAACTAACATTATTATCGCACTCTTCAATCAAAACATCAACACTTTTACCAATAAATTTTTGGTAATATTCTTTTTCTAATTCATTGGATAAAGAAATTAATCTTTTAACTCGGTCTTTTTTGATGTTTCCAGGTACTTGATTAGGCATTTTTGCAGCAGCTGTACCTTCTCTTATAGAATATGGGAAAACATGGATTTTACTAAATCCAATTTTACGTACAAAATCTAAACATTCTAAAAAGTTTTTTTCTGTTTCATAAGGATGCCCTACGATAATATCAGTTGTTATAGAAATATCTGGTCTAATATTTCTTATTTCTTGAATCTTTTTTTCAAAAAAGGCTAAATCATATTTTCGATTCATCTTTTTTAGTATAGTATCACTACCAGATTGCAGTGGAATATGCAAATGATTACAAACTTTAGGATTATTTTTTAACGCATCTAAAAATTTATCGCCAAGTTCGGTTATTTCAATACTAGATATTCTAATTCGTTTTAAATTTTCAATTTTAGATAAATCATTAATTAAATCGGCAAGATCATGATTAGAATCAAAGTATCTTCCTGTGTGAATACCTGTTAAAACAATCTCTTGATGATTGTTATTTGCTAATGTGTTGGCTTCCTTTAAAACAGTCGCATAATTTTTAGAGCGAACACTACCTCGAACATAAGGGATGATGCAATATGAACAAAAATTGTCACAGCCATCTTCAATTTTAATAAAAGCCCTAATATGATTAAAAGAATTTATCGTCATATCTTCAAATTCTAAATTACATTCATTATAAAATTTTGAATATTTTTCATGGGACCTGGTATAATCCATTAGTAAATCAGCAACATGACTTTTATCTTTATTACCCAGCAAGATATCGATATCCAGGGTTTGGTATAATTCTTGTTTATTTTGTGAGCTACAACCTGCTACAACTAAAATGCAAGAAGGATATTCTCTTTTTAAATGTCTAATCATTTTTAAACATTTATGATCAGCTACATTAGTAACAGTACAAGTATTAACAATTAAAATATCACAGTCATCTAAATTTTCTTCATAAGAAAAATTATGATGAAGCAAAGATTCCTTCATCATATTAGATTCATATTGATTAACTTTACAACCAAACGTAATAATATTAAATTTCATAACCTTACCCCAATTCTTTTTGCAATTGTTTTAGTGCTTGTAAAAAAGCTTCTTCTTTCGCAAAACTAATCACTCTTACATCTACTTTAGGTGTTGTAGCTGCTTGATTACTCATTATATTATCTAAGTCAACCTTTTTGATAGATAAATCGTCTTGCATTTCCTCTTTTTCGTAATTTAATGAATAATTGCTTTTTTTATTTAACAATTCATCATAACTAATTATAGCTTTATCTTCTTGGTCTTTTTCGTACTCTGTAAATTTTATTGTAGGTTCCTCCTTGCCGATATTTTCTTGAATCTCTTTGACTATTTTCATTTCAGCAGTCTCTTCTTTAACACTTTTAGAATCCTCATCATTATTTATCTTAATAAAATAAATAAGGGTTACAATCAAAATCATAAGCACTAATACCGCAAAGAAAAAGACAATATCCACAAAATTTAAAGTCTTTAAAAATTCCCATATATCTGAAAATAATTTCATTCTCTACCACCACAATATCATTTTACCATGTATTCATTTACTTATTAAGCATTTATCATTCATTTGACACAAAGAGATGTCAAATGTTGACATATATTATAGCATTGAATATAAATTAAGTCAAAATAAAAAGGCCTTAAAAGCCTTAATTCATAATTATTTGATAAGGATCAGCAACGGTGCCATTTCCTGTTACTTTAGCAGTTTTAATAATATTTATTACTGGTCTTACACCTCGCAAAAGAGTACCAGATATGTTATCTATTAAAGCTCCATCGGCATTTACTGCAAAAGGATAATAAAGGCCATTTTCATTTTTGGCACTAGTCATTGTATAATACGGAGTTTCTATTGAGCTATTATAAAGGTAAAAAGATGTATTAGCACTTGTTGATGCTCCAGCAAGCATTACTTCATCTGCAGTAAGAAGACCTATTTTATTATTTTCAGAGTACCCTAAACAGACAAAAGTAGGAATTTTATTTGTTACAATCCTGTTGTAAGAAGTGTAAGTCGTGCCAGTAGTTTCTAAGACTGTGTCATTGCAAAATTTGTAATAAGCGATATAATTACTATAATTTTCTAAATTTTGAGTATACCAATCTTCAAGAACGGTTAAAATATCTGATTCGATAAAATTAGTTGATTCGGTATAATAACTACTTATTTCATCCAAAATACCATCTAAAACTAATTTGACAGAGCCATCGCCATTAATTTTTACTATTTTCCAGTTAAATCCTGCGAAAGAAACATTGTTATTAGTTACAGCTCCACGGAAATAATATGCTTCCCCAAGATCATCTTGCGATGCTAATAAACCTTCATCAAGAGTTGCAGCCGATCCAATATTAGTTAATGGAGCTTCACTTACTTTATTATTGGTAAGAAGGACGTCTGCAAAAGTATTTTCTTCATTACTTCGAAGGCCTATTTTAATCTTGCCAGAATATTTGTTGTTTTGACTACTGGTAAAATTCAAAGTATAATTGGTAGTTTCATTACTAGCTATAGCTATTTGATTAGATATTATATCGGATTTTAGAGTATTGGTTATATCAATGTTATTGGATGATGTTAATTCATAATTAACATCTTGAGCATAGACATCAGATAATTGGATATAGTAATATTTTGCTTCTTCGCTATTGTTAGTTACAGAAAAAGTTATTGTAGCATTACCTTGTAAGTTAAAAGTGTCTCCATCGATAAAGTTAATAGTTAAGTCCCCATCAACTATAACATTAGATTTATCTATTACTTCTGAATAAAATATATAACCTATTCCAACAGATGCGCAGGAAATTATTAAAATAAATATAAATATTAAAACCGTTTTAAATCGCCATCGCATATTACCAATCCTTATCTTCTTAAATTAATTATACTTGAAATTTTAAGATTTTGTCAACTACCATGCAATCAATTGCATGGCTTGCTTTAGGTGCTGAAAGCACATTTAATGAGTAAACTCATCCCATTATTTTGAAATTCTCTTCATATTCGTCTTGTTGGTTCTCTATATATTCTTTTATCGTTGATTGAGTTACCGTTCCAACACTTCTTACAAAGTATCCTGTCGACCACAAATGTTGTCCCCAATATCGTTTCTTTAATTCTTTATATTCACTCAACAATACTCTTGATGTTTTACCTTTTAATTTAAATACTTGCGAAAATTACGAAATTCTGGACTATCTTCTAAGTCTGTTTTAGCCAAGTCTTGAAGAAGACTTTTTTGTTTGCGGTCAAGTTTAGTAGGAATTATGATATTAATTACTGCATACATATTGCCTCGACCAAAGGAATTAGGTGTTTTAAGACCTTTACCTTTTAATTTTAACTTAGTATAATTTTGTGTACCAGGTTTAATATCTAAAATTACATTGCCTGTAAGTGTAGGAATTTCTTTTTTACAACCTAAAGCAGCATCAGTAATAGTTACAGGAACTTCTAAATAAATATCTGCACCATCTCTTTCAAATAATGGATGCTCTTTGATTTTAAATTCAATGAAGACATCCCCATTAGATCCGCCATTGACACCAGCATTACCTTTGCCACTTAAACGAAGTTGAAAACCTTCATCAACTCCTTCAGGAATTGTTACAGTTAATGTTTTGGTTTTAAAAACTACCCCTTTACCACGACAATCATCACAAACGGACTCAAAAGTTTTACCAGCACCACGGCATTCAGGACAAGTCTTTTGAGTTTGCATATATCCAAATATTGTTTGTTGTTGTTCTAAAACTCGGCCTGCACCACCACAGGTTTTACATGTTTTTTCGCCAAAGCCACCCTTACCATGACATTTTGAACATTCTGCTGTTAAATCTAATTTTATATCTTTTTCACAGCCAAAGGCCGCTTCTTCAAAAGTAAGATTTAAAACAACACGAATGTCTTTGCCTCGAGAAGATCTAGATCCACTAGTACTTCTAGAACGACTTCCGCCAAAGCCAAAACCACCGAAAGCACCACCAAATAGGTCATTTAAAATATCATCTAAATTAATATCACTAGCATCAAATCCGCTAAAACCACCAGCAGATCCGCCACCGCCATTTTGGAATGCTGCATGGCCAAATTGGTCATATTGCCGTCTTTTAGCAGGGTCAGATAAAACAGCATATGCTTCACCTATCTCTTTAAATTTTTCTTCAGCACCTGGCTCTTTATTAATATCAGGGTGATATTGTTTAGCAAGCTTTCTGAAAGCTCTTTTTATTTCTTCATCTGTTGCGTTTTTGCTAAGCCCAAGTATTTCATAATAATCTCTTTTATTCATTATTTCACCTTCTTACTTACTAGTTGTTCTAATTGTTCAAGTTTTTGTTCTACTAATACAAAAGCTTTTTTGATTGTTGCAGGATCTGTAATATCAATACCTGTAGAAGCTAGTATTTCTAAAGGATATTTACTACCACCAGCACTTAAAAACTCTAAATATTTTTCTTTAGTTTGGGTATTGCCATTTAAAATATCACTAGCAATAATTAATGCTACAATTAGACCAGTTGCATATTTATAAACATAAAATGGGGTATAAAAATGAGGAATTCTTGCCCATTCATATTTTATACTTTCATCACTTACTACATTTTTGCCAAAATACATTTTATTTAATTCATAATATTTATCACACAAGAATTTAGAAGTTATTGGTGTTCCTTTTTCATATTCTTCGTGAATATCTTTTTCAAATTCCGCAAACATAGTTTGGCGGAAAATTGTAGCACGTACTTTATCCAAGAAACTAGCCAAATGTGCAATTTTTTCTTCATCAGTTTTAGCTTGACGATAAAAATAATCATCTATTAATACTTCGTTTACAGTTGAAGCAATTTCAGCTAGAAAAATTGGATATCCAGCCATATTATAGGAATTATTTTTATCAGAATAATAGCTATGCATAGCATGTCCTAGCTCATGAGCTAATGTCGAAACAGAATCGTAATCATCAGTATAATTTAAAGATACATAAGGATGGGTATTATATACTCCCCATTGATATGCTCCACTTCTTTTATAATCATTAGGATAAACATCTATCCAGCCGCAGGTGAAAGCTTTGCTTAAATCCGCAATATATTTTTCTCCCAAAGGAGCTAAAGCTTCTTTTACATAAGCAATTCCTTTTTCATAAGGAATTTTAATGTCTTTCACTTCTCCTAAATCAACATAGATATCATACATATGGCTTTTAATACCTAAATAGTCATTCCTTGCTTTAAAGTAGCGATACATGAGTGGCAAAAACCTATGAACTTCAGAAATTAAAGTATTATAAACAGCAGGATTAATATTATCACTATAAAGGCTTTGTTCTAAAGGGCTATTAAATTTCCGAACATGACTACTAAAGAAATCTTCTTTTATTACACCTTTATAAGCTGCAGAAATGGTATTAATAAATGCACCGAAAAATTTATACATATTATTAAACGCTTGTCTTCGAACTTGCCTTTTAGGACTTGTCATATAATTTATATAATTGGCATTTGTTAGTTTAACTTTTTGCCCGTTTTCATTTTTAATATAACCTAAATCGATATCAACATTATCTAAATTGCTAAATACTTCATCTGGGGTGCCAAAAGCATTAACTGCCTCAGCAATAATTTGTTCTTCTTTAACACTTAAAGTATGTTCTTGATAACGAAATGCTTTTTCTAAAGTAAAAGCATATTTAGTTAATTTGGGATTGAAGTCTTCGTATTCCAAGATTTTAGTATAAGGAATACTTAGGAGTTCACTGCTGGTAAAAGATGTCTTTAAATTGACATCTTCTACTAATTTATCAGCTTTATTTTTGTATTTTAGCCCAATTTCTGAAGACATGTCTTGATAATGATATAAATATGAATAGACATATATTTTTTCTAATAGATAATCTAAGCGTAAAGAAGTATCTAAATAAATTTGTAAATTTTGAGCGTTAAGAGTAATACTTCCTTGCATACTTTTTATTTTATTTGCAAGCATATTTACTTCAGTATAATTTTTTTCGTATTCTTCTTCATCTTTTATTAAATCTTTTATATTCCACTTAAATTTGGCATCAATTTCGCATCTTTTCTTTCCCATTTTAGTCTCCTATCCTAATAAAGGTTCTATTGCTAGAACCTTTATCCATAAATTATATTATTTTTCTTCGTATGTTGCATCTTCAACTTTTTCATGATCATCATCACTATTGTTGTTATTTTCTGATGCACTATTTGCCCCTGCTTCTTTAGCAGCTTGTTCATATACTTTACCTGCTAAATCCATAGCAACTTTGTTTAATTCTTCAGTCTTCTTCTTGATTTCATCAGTATCACTACCTTCAAGAGCTTTCTTAACTTCTTCAATCAATTTTTCAGCTTTTTCTTTATCTTTCTTATCTACTTTATCTCCAAGATCATTTAAAGCCTTTTCACAAGCAAATACACTTGAATCTGCTTCATTTCTAATTTCAGCTTCTTCTTTACGTTTTTCATCGGCTTCCTTATTAGCTTCAGCTTCTTTAACCATCTTATCGATTTCTTCATCACTAAGGTTAGTAGAAGATGTAATTGTAATTGATTGTTCTTTATTTGTACCTAAATCTTTAGCAGTTACGTTAACAATGCCGTTGGCATCGATATCAAATTTAACTTCGATTTGAGGCACTCCACGTCTTGCTGGTGGGATATTAGTAAGTTGGAAGTTTCCAAGAGTTTTGTTATCACTAGCCATAGGTCTTTCACCTTGTAATACATGAATGTCAACAGCGGGTTGATTATCTACAGCAGTACTAAATACTTGAGATTTGCTTGTTGGAATTGTTGTATTTCTTGGAATTAATACTGTCATTACATTACCAAGTGTTTCAATACCAAGTGAAAGTGGTGTAACATCTAGTAGTACAATATCATCAACTTCCCCAGTTAAAACTCCACCTTGAATTGCAGCACCCATAGCAACAACTTCATCTGGGTTAACACTCTTATTTGGTTCTTGACCTAATTCCTTCTTAACTAATTCTTGAATATAAGGAATACGCGTTGAACCACCAACTAATATTACTTTATCAATGTCACTTGCTTTTAATTTAGCATCTTTAAGAGCTTTTCTTACTGGTTCAAGTGTTGAATCAAATAGATCACGACATAAGTCTTCAAACTTAGCTTTAGATAATGTTACATCCATATGAACTGGGCCATCATCATTTTGGGCAATGAATGGTAAACTGATGCTAGCATTAGTCATACTTGATAAGTCTTTCTTAGCTTTTTCAGCAGCATCTTTAATTCTTTGCATTGCCATCTTATCTTTAGACAAATCAATGCCATTTTCTTTCTTGAATTCAGAAACTAAATAATCAACTATACGAGCATCGAAGTCATCTCCACCAAGACGGTTATTACCACTAGTAGATTTTACTTCAAATACCCCATCACCTAATTCTAGTATTGATACGTCGAATGTACCACCACCAAGGTCATATACTAAAATAGTTTGTAATTTATCTTGTTTATCAAGACCATATGCTAAAGCTGCAGCTGTTGGTTCATTGATAATTCTTTCTACTTCAAGTCCAGCAATCTTACCAGCATTCTTAGTAGCTTGTCTTTCAGCATCATTAAA
>CALVVI010000017.1 GCA_944363815.1 uncultured Bacilli bacterium
GAAACACTTATAACTGATTCGTTTACGCAATATATGAAGGCTACTGTGCCTGTTGGAAGATATGGCCATGAGGGAGAACTTAATGCTGCAGCAATATTCTTGGGTAGCGAAGAAGCTAGTTATTGTACAGGAATTATTTTGCCAGTAGATGGGGGATATACTTGCGTGTAGTTTTTAAGAGCACTAAATAGTGCTTTTTTTTTCATTACATGATACAATTATAAA
The DNA here is from genome assembly GCA_944363815.1 of uncultured Bacilli bacterium. Classification (GTDB taxonomy): domain Bacteria; phylum Bacillota_I; class Bacilli_A; order RF39; family UBA660; genus Onthocola_B. Next base: position 226 of record CALVVI010000017.1, read on the forward strand.
GGAGAGAAATATAATGAAACTTAATTGTAAAGAAATGCAATATATCTCTAAAATATCTAATTCTTTGTATGATAGAATTAAAGTGGAATTTTTGTACCATTCCAATCACTTAGAAGGAAGTACTTTTAGTAAAGAAAACTTGGAAAAATTAATAACAGATAATATAGTTGAAGGAAATCATGCTATAGATGATATATTAGAAACTAATAATTCTTTAGAAGTATTTGATCAAGTTATTAAGGACTCTATAGAGCCGTTAGACAAGTACATGTTGTTTAAGTGGCATAAAATGCTAAAACGGGGTACTGTAGATGAAGAGATACATAATACAGGAATGTGGAAGAAATATGAAAATAGACTAAAAGGTGATGATTTAAAATTAGCAAGTCCTTTAGAAGTTGATAATTTAATGTATAATTTATTAATGGACTGGCAAGAAATAAAAAATGCTACTATTATAGATATTGCCAAATTTCATTATAAGTTTGAGCGCATTCATCCATTTCAAGATGGTAATGGTCGAATTGGCAGGTTTATTATTTTGAAACAATGTCTTGATGCAAATATCGATTTAATCGCGATAGATGATGAATATAAAGATGAGTACAGAGATGCTTTATATAAAGCTCAAGTTACAGATGATGTTAAAGACTTAGTAATTGTGTTTGAAAAATGTCAAAGAAGATTAGATGAAAAAATGAATGATTTTAAACCGATGGTAGAAAAAATTAAAGAAGAAATTAGTTTCTTATAAATGTCAGGATATTTATTAAAAGGGGCTGTTGAATAATTAGAAAATAATCTAATTTACAACAATCCCTTCTTTTATTTTTCCTTTTAAATAGGGGAATCTAATAATACAAAAAAAGACGCTTAGAACAAAAAATTCTAATTATTCAACAGCCCCTTTTAATATTCAGTAACATATAAATCGATGTATTCTTCGAGTGTTAAATCTTCTTCATAAATTATTTTAGCGGCATCCAATCCAACATATCTGATATGCCAGTTTTCAAATTGATATCCCGTTATATTAGTTTTATCTTCGGGAAATCTAATAATAAATCCAAAACGATAAGCATTATTACTTAGCCATTCATAGTTTTCATCGGTTAGTCTTGTGGAGCCTGAAATAGCGGTGTTTTTTAAATCGATTGAAAGTCCTGTTTGATGTTCAGAATATCCTGGACGAGCAGAGTAAGTATCGGCAGCAGTAACGCCATCGCTAGCAACATAGTTATTGTATAAAGTGCGTTGGAAATTATAATCTCTGAAGGCTGTTGTTGGCATGAAATTTACGCCAATTTCTTCTTTGGCAGCGGCTTGTAATTCTTTAAATGGTTCAACGATTACTTCACGCATTGGAACATTATTACCATATGCTCCAGGAAGGTAAGCAAGATCGCTTGGTTTATAACCATCTGGTAAGTAGTGATATTTATTAACAAGTACTAATAAATCGTTAGGGTCAGCTACTTCAGTAGTATCAGTATAGACAGGCAAATCTAAATTAATATTGACATAAGTAATAACATCTTTATAAGAATAATCATTATCTTCATAGTAACTATTATATCTATCTATTTTATTTACATCAAAATTAGAAAACTCATAGTAATTACTTATATCTACATAATCAATTTTAGATAATTTATCGATATTATTTTCACTTAATTTCGTTATATAATTTATTTCTTTACTGCTATAACCTAGTGGTAGAAATGTTGTTAAAATTGTAGCAAAGTCATCTCTATCTTGGAATTCAATATCGCTATATTCATCTAAGTATGATTCATCATATATATTATTTAATAAAACAAATTCTAGAGTTTTGGAATATTTATCTTTAGAGATATTTGCTTCTTGCATTAATTTTTCTATTTCGCTAGAAACAGGCTCGGTATCACTTTTAAAATAGTTATTGTAAATTAGTAAACCACCAGTTATTAAACAGATAAGGATAATTAAAACAAATATTGTTTTTATTCCTTTTTTCATTCTTTTTCTTTTAGCCATAGTATCACCGTGTATAATTATATCATATAATAGTTTTTTATGGGTAAAATTGTTATTCGTTAGTAAAATGTGCAATTTGCTGTGATTATTCGTTAGAAAAATGTGTAAATTTAGATTAAAAGTAATAATTTTAAAAAAAGTATAGAAAAAATATGGAATTTAATATATAATAAAACATGAATTTAAAACTAAAGGAGATTTATTTATGTTTGAATACATGGGAGATAGAATAAGTAGTGCAATAAAAAATATTCGAGGAATGGGAAAAATCACTGAAGAAAATATCAGTGATGCTATGCGAGAAATTAGAATGGCTTTACTTGAAGCGGATGTTAACTATCAAGTAGTGAAAGAATTTGTGGCAGATGTTAAAGAAAAAGCTTTGAATGCAGAAGTAGAGAAAAGTTTAAAGCCTGATGAATTATTTTTAAAGATTGTTAAAGATGAATTAGTATCACTACTAGGTGGAGATTATGTACCACTTGAAGTAGATAAGAAACCAACAATTTTAATGCTTGTAGGTCTTCAAGGTAGTGGTAAAACAACTACTGCTGGGAAACTTGCTAATTATTTACGTAAGAAACATGCGAAAAAGCCACTACTTATAGCAGGAGACATATATCGTCCAGCAGCAATTGATCAACTTAAAACTTTGGGTAAAGAATTGAATGTTCCAGTATTTAGTGAAGAAAATAAAAGGGTAGTAGAAATTGTAGAAGATGGCATAAATTATGCTAAGGAAAATAATAATGATTATATAATCATCGATACAGCAGGACGTCTTCAAATTGATGAAGAATTGATGCAAGAGTTAAAAGATATTGATGCATCTGTTCATCCGCATGAAAAGATTTTGGTTATCGATGGGTCTATGGGTCAAGATGCTATCAATGTGATTACAGGATTTAATGATTCCTTAGAACTTACTGGTTGTATTTTAACTAAATTAGATGGAAATACCAAGGGCGGGGTAGCGCTATCAGTAAGACATCTAACCCATATTCCAATCAAGTTTGTGGGTAATTCAGAAAAAATGGATGGTTTATCAGAATTTTATCCGGAAAGAATGGCTGAAAGAATTCTTGATATGGGAGATATTCTGGAAATTGTATCTAAAGTAGAAGATGTAATCGATGAAGATGAGGCTAAAAAACAAGCCATGAAGATGAAAAAAGGAACATTTGATTTAGAAGACTTCTTAGGAACTTTAAAACAAATAAAGAAGTTGGGACCACTTGAAAATATTTTAAAAATGCTTCCCCAAGCCAGAAAAATGGGGCTTAATAATGTTTCAATTGATCCAAAAGATTTAGCTCATGTTGAAGCAATAATTCAGTCAATGACACCATATGAAAGAAGACACCCAGAAATACTTAAGGCAACACGTAAGCAAAGAATTGCTAAAGGAAGTGGCAGAAGTGTTGAAGAAGTAAACAGATTATTAAAACAATTTGAAACGATGAAAGATATGATGAAAAAATTAAATAGTGGTAACTTAAAAATGCCTTTTTAAGTTGCTTTTTTTGTTTTACCCTCCGCTTTTCGCCAAAATGTTAACAAACACTAATAAATATCGTAAAATTAGGCTAGGTGATTAAAAATGAAAAGAAAATTTTATGATGTTTTAACTAATTGGGATAAATCAGATGGTAAGATGCCCTTAATGGTTGTTGGAGCTAGACAAGTAGGAAAAACTTATATAATAGATAAATATTGCAAAGACAATTATAAAAATTATTGTTATGTAAATCTTTTTGATGATAAAAGAATTATAAAATATTTTGATGAATTAGATACTTTTGCTCAAAAAGTAGAAATACTAGAGGAAACTTACAATATTCATTTAAGAGATAAAGATACAATTCTTTTTATTGATGAAGTTCAAGAAAGTGAAAAATTTATAGAATCATTAAAGTTGTTCTGTGAAGAGGGATATACTAATATTATTTGTGCTGGATCTTTACTTGGAGTTAAATTAAAAAGATTTTCGGCATCTTATCCAGTGGGCAAAGTATATGAAGAAAAAATGTATCCCATGGATTTTGAAGAATATCTATGGGCAGTAGGTAAAGAAAGATATATTAAATATATTGAAAATTCTTTTGTAAATAATAGCGAATGTATTTACCATAATGAATTAATGGAAGAATTTAACAGATTTTTATTTCTTGGCGGAATGCCTAAAATAATTCAAGACTATATTGATAATAATCAAAAATTATCGGAAATAAATAAGAGTTTGATTACGAATATTATTAATTCATATGTTTTAGATATGAAAAAATATACTGATGATAAAGAAAATATTAGAATAGAAAGAATATATAATGATATACCTAATCAACTTGCTAAAGAAAATCAAAAATTCGTATTTGCTAAGTTAGATAAACGCGATAATAGAAAAAGAAATTATATTACCTCTATTGATTGGTTAATATCAAGTCTACTTGTATTATCATGCTATAATATAACTAACCCAAAATACCCATTAAAAGTATATTTTGACTATGATTCATATAAACTTTTCTTGAATGATACGGGAATTCTTTGTAATTTAGCGGGTATTTCAAGTGTTGATGTACTAATGAATAACGATTTAGATTATAAATGTGTTTTGGTTGAAAACTATGTTGCAACAGAGTTATTAAAAATGGGAGTTGACTTAGGTTATTGGAGTAGAAAAGATAAAACATCAGGATCAGCAGAAGTAGATTTTATAATTCAAAGTAATAGTAAAATAATACCTATTGAAGTAAAAGCGGGAACTGATATGAAATCAAAGTCTTTAGAAGTATATAATGAAAGATATAAACCAAGTTTAATAGTTAAAATATCTGCTAAAAACTTTGGTAAAAAAAATAATTTAAAAACTATCCCCTTATATGCAACTTTTTGTTTAAAAAAATTAAATTTAGACTAATTTTCTTTTTAGAACTTTTTCATATTTATCTAAATTTTCAGTTGGTAACACTCCTAAATTAATGATTTCATCTAAATATTTATCTGGTGGCAATTTTAAATCAATTGCCATTATTTTTTTGTATATATAAAAAGACTCTTCAGGATCATTAAGATACATTAAATATAATTCATTAGCAATACTATAAGAAATTACATAAGGAAAATCATGACTAGGCATTTCATTTAACAGGGAATCTATATTATATTCTAGTAAATAATTAGTTAATTTCTTCTTTATTATATTTTTATTTTCCCATTCATTTAAATCTATACTTTCAAACACTTGAAAAAGTCTAGTTAATGATAAGGCATTTTCACAAGAATTATCCCATAGGCTTTGTTCAGCAGTGATTGCATCCCTCTTAAAAAATAAATCTTTAGAAAAATAATCCATAGATAATAGTTCAAAAAATATACTGGATATTTCAGAGAAACATACTTGATTAACAAATAAGTTATAATTGTAATTTAAAAGGAATTGGATTCCATGGCCAAATTCATGGATTAATGTTGAGATATCTGAAAAATCATATTCTCTTTGTAATTGAAGATAAAAGGATTTATCATATAATAAAAAGGTACTTTCTCCTTTAAAGTAACTATTTTTATCAAGCTTAACAAAATGAATGTTTTTATTTTGCTTATATAATTTTAAAAATAATTCATATATTTCCTTATTAGTAGCATTTTTAAAAAAGTCGTTACTTAATTCTAGTAATTCTTTATTCTTTAAATTATGTTCATACCAATAATAACTTCTTATTTCATCACTAGTAAATTCAGAAATTGTAGTACATATTTCCCATAAAAATTTATACTTTTTTAAAAATTCATATTCTTCTAAAAATATATTTGGATAATTTGTTTTTTGATTAGGATATTTAGTTAGTAATTGATCTATTACTTTAATAGTTAAATTTAAATCTTTTAATCTATCTATAGTTACATTATCTTTAATTTTTTGTAGTTTTTCTCTTTTTTGCTTTAATTCCTTATTAAATTGTTGCATTAATATCCCTTCTTCTTAAAATTGTTTTCTATGATAACACAATTTTAAGAAAAAGCAATAGAAGTATACATGTCGAACTTTGTCGTACTCTTTTTCTTGCATTTATATTTTTAGTACTTTAGAATAGATAACTGTTACCTGCTAGTGGTAGTGCCTGCTTTCAACCGAGTAATTTCTTTACTACTCAATTTTTGGGGGTTTTGGAAAGAAAGGGGCAAAAGATATGAACAAAGAAGAAAATAAAAGTACTCTTTTAGTAATAATAATCTTATTAATTGTAGTGATACTACGTTTAATATAGAAAAATAGACACTAGCCTTGTAGTCCCAGTATCTGGGCAGGTATAGTGTCTGTACAAAACATGCAGGCATTATCCACTAGGGGTAACACTTACAATTATAATATAACAAATTAATTATATTTTTTCAATATATTTCGTTGTCGAATTTTGTCGCACTCTTTTTCTTGCATTTATATTTATTTAACAATAGAATAAATAACTGTTACCCATTAGTGGGAGCGTCTGCTAACTTTTAGTAATTACTGTATTTTTTCTGGGGGTTTTCTTCGGGAGAGGTCTTTAGTGAAAGAGGTGATGCAATGAACGACAAAACATTTTGTCAAGTAATTATAATTCTGGTACTCATACTTTTTAGTAATAGAGGCCAAGCAAAAAGACGCTAAAATAGCGTCAACCTTTTAGTAGATGCTACCCACCACTATGGGTAACACTTACAATTATAATATAACAAATTAATTATATTTTTTCAATATATTTCGTTGTCGAATTTTGTCGCACTCTTTTTTCTTGCATTTATATTTATTTAACAATAGAATAAATAACTGTTACCCATTAGTGGGAGCGTCTACTTTGCTTTGCTGGATTCCAGCTATCAGGGGGAACCTTGGGAGTCAGGTTTGAAAGGAGAGTGAGGTCATGAACGATAATGAATTTTATTTAGTAATGATAATCATTATACTTAGCTTAATTGCTAATATAAAGGAAAAAAGACGCTAAAATAGCGTCTAGAACAAGTAGATGCTACCCATCACTATGGGTAACACTTACATATATAATATATCAAATTAATTATATTTATGCAATGTTTTTTGGAAAATAAATGGACATATATTAAAAAATTTAGTACAATAATTATAAGATAGGTGATTGATTGTGCAAAAAATTAATAAAAGAACTGTAACTTTGGGAATAATATTTTTACTTATTTTAGTAGTTGTGGCCCTATTAATTGGTAATTTTACTTTTTCATTTCTAGGGGCAGATATTGGGGATGATGTAGTAAATCAAGGAGAAACTACGGCATCAGGTGATACCATTATATTTACTAGTGGCAATACTTTATCACTTCATGCAACAACAGATAATTTTAATGCTACAAGTGGTAATTTAACAGATACTACTAATCCATCAGCAAGACTTATTGCAAGTAGTAAAACCAATGAAGCAGCATCAACTTATTATGCTGGAGTAAGAATTAATGAAAATACTTATACATATTCAAGTGGTACTACTGCAGATGTAATACTTACAGTAAAAGATGAAAGTGGTGAAAATATAACTACTTCTAGTGATAATAACTTAACTTATGTAACTGTTACAGATGCATCAGGTGCATCTATTTCTGGCTTTGATATAACCGGTAAAACTGGAGCATTTAATATAGTAGCAGAACACCCAATAAGTACAACTTCATCAACAATAGGCACAACTCAAACATGGACATTTACAATAACTTTTGTTAATTACACATATGATCAATCAATAAATGAAAATGCAACACTTGATATGGAAGTAATACTTCAAAAAGATGAGATAACAATTCCAACATTTGCAGATATTTGTAGAGAGGAAAACTCTAATACTTTAGCTTGCAAAGTTGCAACAACTTATACAACAGATGGAGAAAACGGATTATATTTTCACGATGGTCAAGGAACATACGGAGCACAAGAAGCCGGAGATAACTCATATAGATTTAGTGGAGCAAACCTAAATAATTATGTATGCTTTGGGCCTGGAGCAGAAGCTGAAGGAACATGTGCTAATGATAATCTGTATCGCATAATTGGCTTATTTGATGATGATAAAGATGGTAATTATCAGATAAAATTAATAAAGAGTGATTATGTAACAAGTGCAATGTTAGGAACAGATGGAAGAGATTATAATGGTGCTTATTCAGACCCAACTTCAGATTATAAAGGAAGTATGGATAAAAGCACAATAGCAGGATATAGGTGGAATTATGATACAAGTGAAAGTAGTAATGGATCAAATAATTGGACAACAAGTGAGTTTAATAAAATAAATTTAAATACAAATTATTGGAATTATTTAGGAACAACTTGGCAAAATTTAATAGAAGAAACAACTTGGCACCTAGGAGGAATGACATCAATGTGGAATACAGCAAAAGCATTTTATGATGGAGAAAGAAATAATGCCGGATATGGAAGTAATCCAACAACATATACAGATGAAATAGGCTTAATGTATCCAAGTGATTATGGATATGCAGCAAGTCCAGATGCTTGGACAACAGATTTAGCTGATTATGGCAATTCAACAATAACATCAAACCATTGGATGTATATGGGGCTAGTGGAATGGACAATTACTCCGGATTCGTCGGACAGTTACAGCGTGTTTATTGTGAGCAACAGCGGCCTCTTGGGCAGCAGCTACGCGGTCAACGGGTTTGCCGCTAGACCTGTCTTTTATCTAGAATCTAATGTATCATTACAAGGAGGAAGCGGGACTTCAAGTGATCCATATCGCCTTGCAGTGTGAGAACCTTTAAGCCTCCGCCGGCGGCTCTTAATCCGCCCGGAGGCCGCGAGTTATCAACAAAAAATAGAAAGGAATAAATTTATGGAAAAAGTAAATAGAATATTATGGGGACTAGTCTTTATTGTACTAGGTGTAATTGTTGCCTTAAATGCTTTAGATATTATTGATTTTAATATCTTCTTTAATGGGTGGTGGACATTACTAATTATAATACCTTGTTTTATAGGTTTATTTGATTCTAGTAATGAAGGTAAGATTGGTAATATTGTTGGTTTAATAATTGGTATCGTATTACTATTATTATGTCAAGGTTGGTTAAGATTTGATTTGGTAATAAAATTATTTATTCCTGCTATATTAGTTTTTGTAGGTATTTATTTAATATTTGGAAATTTATTTAGAAATAAAATAGTTGATAAAGTAAATGAAATAAAAAGTAAAGGTAATGGAGAAGCAATAACTGCAACTTTTTCGGAACAGTTTGTAGCTAAGAGTGGGGAAGAATTTAAAAATGCTAATATAGATGCAATATTTGGAAGTGTAGTTCTTGATTTAACTGATGCAAAGATTAAGGATGAAGCTGTAATTACTGCTAGCGCTATATTCGGGGGCATTGATATAATTGTACCTAAAGATGTCGAAGTAAAGATTAAATCTACACCAATATTTGGAGGTGTAAGTAATAAGTCTAAGAGTAATAATACTAAAAAAGTTATATATATCGATGCTTTAGCTTTGTTTGGGAGTGTTGAGGTAAAATGACTGGAACACAAAAGGGAATAAAAATTGCTGCAATTGTCCTAGCAATTTTTATTATATGTATAATTATTAATGGGATAATTATGTTGATTGGGTCACTAGGATATAGTAAAGGAAATGTTAATTATAGTGAAGAATATAGTAATATAAGAAGAATAGAAATAGATTTAAATACTACAAATTTAGAAATTAAATATGGGGATAAATACTCGGTAGAAGCAAGTAATGTAACAGATAAGTTTAAAGTAAGAGAAAGGAATGGTAACTTATATATTGAAGAAGATAGTTTTTGGCTATTTGGTAATAATAATGCTGGAGAAGTAGTAGTTTATGTTCCTGATGTTTTAAAAGAATTAAGTATCGATGTTGGAGCTGGAAAGACATCAATTACTGGTGTAAGTGCCCAGGAATTTAGTTTAGATTATGGTGCTGGTGTTATAAGTATTAATGATAGTGATTTTACTAATAGTGAAATTGATGGGGGAACTGGAGATGTAAATATTAATAATACAATTTTTACTAATTTAGAATTAGATACTGGAGTTGGTGAGTTTAATTTTAATGGTCAAATACTAGGTAGAAATGAAATAAATGTAGGAATTGGAGAATGTAATTTGAGTTTAACTGGTGGAGAAGAGTTATATACCCTTAACTTTGATAAAGGTATTGGTAATATTGTTTTAAATGGAACAGATTATGGACGAGCTAGTTATGGAAATGGTAATAACATAATAAATATTGATAATGGTATTGGTGATGTATCAATTACATTTATTTAAATTTTATTGTTGCGTTTAATGTTTTCTAGTTCATTTTTGATGTCTTCAATGGCATTAAGTAAAAAGTCTACTTCATCTCTTTGGGTTTGGTTACTTTTACCTTGTTCGTTATCTGTAAACGGCCCTCCGGTGCCGTTTTTGTGTTTTGGGGAATTGGTATTTAAATTGTTGTTTTCAAGACGAGCTTCAATTAATTGTTGTTGAGCCGCATGAGTAAGAATGTATTGACCTACCAAAATTAGCCAGTTGCCGATTGAATTTTGTTCATTAGCATTATAGTCTCCAACACAAGCAAAACCAACACTTACCGCCAGAATAGAAAATAAATGAGGGTCAGTATTGGGAGGAAAGTTTGTGTTATGATAGTTGCGATCCATACTAAATTATATGGGAAATTTGCATTTTTAGTATAATTAATATATAATTATGGTGGTGATGAGTTATGCAAATTGAGAGTGTTGCGGAACCGATTATCGCCGTAAGGCGTAGTCAATATCCAGAGGATAAAAGGATAGAGTTTTTGTTAGTGGGAAGAAGTAATGTCGGTAAAAGTAGTTTTATTAATACTTTGATTGAAAGAAAGAATTTTGCTAGAACTTCTTCTAAACCGGGTAAGACACAAACTCTAAATTTTTATTTAGTTAATGATACATTTTATTTAGTAGATGTTCCAGGATATGGTTATGCCAGTGTAAGTAAAGATAAACAAAAGAAATTTGGTTTAATGATTGAAGAATATTTAAAAAATAGACCTAATTTAAAACATGTCTTTTTACTTATCGATTATCGGCATAAGCCTACAGAAGATGATATACTTATGTATGAATTTTTGAAATACTATAATTTAGATATTACAATTGTTGCAACAAAGTATGATAAAATTAGTAAGAATAATCGAATAAAACAAGATAAACTTATTAAAGATACTTTAAAATATAGTGAAGATGATGGCTTTGTAACATTTTCAACTGTAACTAAAAAGGGTCGTAGTGAAGTATTAGAAACTATAGAAAGTAAATTAAATGGGTGATAGCATGAATAATAAGGGTTTTACTTTAGTGGAATTACTAGGAGTCATAGTTGTTTTAGCAATAGTTATTTTTGTTGCCTTTTTTAGTGTTAATAAAATAAGGGAAGATGAACTTAAAAGAATTGTGGAAGTAAAAATTGGGCAAATAGAACAAGCAGCAATACTTTATGCCCAAGATAATCCAAATATTTTAACAGAATCATGTGTGGTTGATGATGTATATTATAATAATTATTGTAAAGTTTTAACAGTAAGAGAGTTAATTAATGCTGGAGGTAATTATTTTGAAAGTGGTACTTTGACGCAAGATGAAAGTGGCAATTATGAGGATTTAATAAATGATTGGACTGGCAAGAGTATGTTAGATGATACCGTTCAAGTTTATCGCAAGAATAACCGAATATATTCAGTTATGTTGGAAGTTAAAAGTAATTCATAAGGGGGATTTATGCAAACAGTATGTTTAATTGGAAAACCAAATGTTGGTAAGAGTAGTATATTTAATAGACTTATTAAAGAAAAAAAAGCTATAATTATGGATACACCAGGTATTACGAGAGATCGGATTTATGGCATAGTAGATTATAAAGATAAAAGATTTTCTTTAATTGATACCGGAGGAATTAGTTTAGACAATAATGATTTTGATAAAGATATAGAAATGCAAGCGGAACTTGCTATTGATGAAGCTGATATAGTTTTATTTGTTGTTGATGGGCTTAGTGATATCGATGCTAGTGATATTTATGTTAAAGATATGCTTTATAAAGCTAATAAAAAGGTAATAGTTGTAGTTAATAAATTGGATAATACTAAAAGAATGGATAATTTATATAACTTTTATGAATTAGGCTTTAAGGATATTGTGGGAGTAAGTGCTGAACATAACATTGGTTTTGATAGACTTCTAGACTTAATCTCTTTAGATATAACTGAAGAAGTAAAAATAGAAGATAATAATTTAAAATTTTGTGTAATTGGTAGACCAAATGTTGGTAAAAGTAGTTTAATTAATGCTTTGGTAAATGATAAACGTAGTATTGTAAGTGATATTGCTGGAACTACTAGAGATGCGATTGATACTAAGTTTAAGTATAATCATGAAGAATATACTGTTATTGATACTGCGGGAATGCGAAAAAAAGGACGAATTTATGAAAATGTTGAAAGATATAGTTTAGTTAGAAGTCTTAAAGCAATTGAGCGAAGTGATGTTTGTGTTGTAGTAATTGATGCCACAACTGGTATTATTGAACATGATAAACATATTATTTCTTATTGCTTAGAGGCCGGCAAGGGGATAGTTATAGCTGTAAATAAATGGGATACTGTTAAAGATCCAGATAGTGAATTAAAGAAGTGGAAAGAATTAATTAAATATGAATTGCAATTTGTGCCATATGCTAAAGTAGTATTTTTAAGTGCTTTAACTAAGAAAAGAATTAATACATTGATGCCTGAAGTAATAAGTGCTTATGAAAATAATAAAAAAGAAATTAAAACATCGGTATTAAATAATATAATTATGGAAGCAGTAAGTATTCATATTCCGCCTTCATATAAAGGGAGAAGATTAAAAATATATTTTGTTAGTCAAACTGATAATAGACCACCAAAATTTACTTTCCAAGTAAATGATAAAAAATTAGTGCATTTTAGTTATGCAAGATATTTAGAAAATAGATTGCGGGAAAGTATTGATTTAACAGGTACTCCAATAATTTTACAATTTAAAAACAAAGGTGATGATTAACCTTTGTTTTGTCTTTTTCTCACTAATTTAATTTCTTCTAAAGTAGCCATTTGAATAGAAATATTTAATTTATTTAAAACATCGTAATAAATATTTTGGAAATCTTTACCAGAGATAATAAAGCTACAATTGGGATATAATTTTTGCCAAGTAGCGAGGTCAAAAGCATTATTATTAGCTAAGTCTAGAACTTGATTAGAATAAGTATCAATAACTACTGAGTGTTCAAGATATCCTTGAAATTGTAAAGGAATGTAATAATATGCTCCATAGTAATTAGGGTGATTAAGTAAGAAATTGCTTGTTAGATTATGACAAAAGCATCGTCTTAAATTTGGGGTTGTATTACTTATAGGATTAGTTATAGTAATTGGCCCAAAGCAAGTATCTAAAGTAAAAGTTGTATCATTTTTGGTAATGCTATCTATACTTAAAAAACTTCGTATTAAAATGTTAAAGATTTCTAATGGATAGTCTTTTGTTTGCAATTGATCAATGTTTTGGGAAGCAACTAATATTTCTTGGGCATAATTATAATCAAAAAGATTTAGAAGAGTTTTTAATTCGAGTGTTATTTTATAGTCATTTGATTTTCTAGCAGTTGCAATAGCAATACTCATGTTGACTGTTTCATCAAATATACTAAATTCACTGGCAATACCTAATATTTCGTTTATTTTTTTGACTATACTTAAATTCTTTTCCTGATTTTCTTTTTGTCTTATTTTATATTCTTCCATCATTTCTTCATGATTTAATGATCTTAAAGTTTCTATAATTGCTTTATTATCTTTCATAATCCACCTCGGAATAGTTATTATAAAAATTATATGATAATTTGTCAAACGCGCACATTTAAGAAAGTGTGCATATAATATTTTAGAGGTGGATTATGAAATTTGGAGATGATTTTTTTAAAAAAGTGGAAAAGAAAACAAATGTGGATAAAAATACTATTTTATCATTAGCTCAAAAATTACAAAATGGTAATATGAAGGATGAGGGAACTTTAAGAGAAGTAATAGATACCTTAAGTAGGATGACGGGAAAAACTGTTACGAAAGAACAAAGTGATAAGATAATAAGCAAGATAATAGATGATAAAGTACCTAAAGATGTTGACAAAATGTTTTAATTTGACAAGGAGCTAAAGCTATGGTATAATACACTCTTCATTTAAGGAGGGTGGCTAATGAAGAAAGTTGAAGAACAAAAGCATTTTTTAGCTTTGATGGCTTTGCCAGGAGATTTTGCTTTAATTGATATATCAAAATTGGATATTGCTAATGGCTATTATCCATTGACACTGGCACATTTGGATACGTTTACAATGACATTTTCCAAAAATGAAATTATGGAATCAATAAAAAGATCTAATATAGTTGATAAAAAATATATGAATGGAACTTTAGTTATTCAAGATAATCAAAAACATAATCCTATTGCAGTAATAGATAAAGACTTATATGATAATTTTCAAATAGATGAATTTTTAAGAAGTAAAGAAAATGATAAAAATGGAATAAATAATATTATTAATAAGTTTGGAGCAATAGTTAAAGATAAAGAAATAAGTAGTAATTTTAAAACCATGTTAAGAATGGGAAATATAAATGGTGCTTGTCAAGTCTTATTTAGTTTACCTTATTTGGAACAAAGAAAATTTATTCTTTATCTATTAGATATTCGAAATAAAGAGAAAATGTTGGAAAAACAACATGAGTTAATTAGAGATAAAGTGGCTTAATGTTGTTTTTTTCTTGTCAAAAATTGGCAAATTTTAGATTATTTGCCATAATATTAATAATTTTGATGTATAATAATAGGTAAGGAGTATAGTTATGTTTAAAAAAAGGAATAAGTTAGATATAGATGGTGTAAATGAAATTATTTATTTAGGTAAGAATATTTTAAAACTTTTATTCGTAGTTCTTATCATTAGTATTGTTTTGGTTGCTTTTGTGCTTTTTAAAGAAATTGGAATATTTAGATTTATTGGTAATGTTTTAAGTGTTATTTCTCCTTTATTTATTGGATTTGTGGTAGCATGGCTTTTTGCTCCGTTGGTAGATAAAATGACTAAAAAAGGAATGTCTAGAATACTTGCTTCAATTATTATATATGTGGTATTTATTTTGTTTTTAATAATATTTTTTCGGATATTTATTCCTATAATATATAATGAATTAAATGAATTAGTTTCAACACTCCCTGCAATTATGACAAAAATAACAAATTTTATAGATGATTTATTTAAAGAAGTTAATGTTGAAGGCATAGATATAAATGGTATGAAGGACAATATTTTGGGGGCTATTACAGCATATGGTAATAGTATTTCTAGTAGCTTACCTACAACTATTGTTAATGTCATGAGTAAATTGTTTAGTGGTCTTGGTAGTATATTCTTTGGTCTTATTATTGGTCTATATATGTTATTCGATTTTGACAACGTAACTAATTTGCTTTTAAAATTAATACCCAAAAGACATCAAATGGAAGTTGCTGATTTATTAGAAAATATTGGTAGAGAAGTAAGAAAAAGTGTTAATGGAACATTGTTAGTTGCTTGTATGGTATTTGTTTGTGATACTATTGGTTTTTCTATTATTGGATTAAAATCAGCTTTGTTATTTGGTTTATTTTGTGGCATTACTGATCTTATACCTTATATTGGACCATATATTGGGACTGCTGTTGCAACAATTGTAGCATTTACCCAAAATACTTTTGTAGGGGTTGGAGTTTTAATTATTGCTATCATTGTCCAACTTGTTGAAAGTTACATCTTACAGCCGGTGGTTATGAGTAAGGCCACTAAATTACATCCGGTAACAATTATTTGTGGCCTTTTAATATTTGGACATTTCTTTGGTATTATTGGCATGATTTTAGCAGTACCAATAATGTCAATATTTAAAGTGATTTGGAAATTTTTAGTAAAGAAGCTAGCATTTTTACAAGAAAAGAATGCGGAAATAGTTGAAGAATAAAATTTAGTATGATATATTAATTAAGTAATCGTTTGAGGAAAGAATTTAAATATAAAGCCTTTTTTAGAGAGTTAGTGGTTGGTGAAAACTAATAAAGGATAGTATTTAATGCTACTTTCTTAGATTAAACGTTAATCGCGTTAAGATAATTAAGTAAATTAAAGGATGGTACCGTGCAATTGCACTCCTTATGGTATTATCCTTTTTTATCTTATAGGAAATTGCTTTAATTAATAAAAAGACAATTGACACACATACATTTGTTTGGTATAATTAATTTATCAACTAAAGGGGGGTGAATAAAATATAGTTGAGATACTTAATAATCTAAGTAATATTGTTAATTTGATAAAAAAATTATAAATGATAGAACAAAAATAGTAGGGTGGCGACCATCCGAAGTTGGTCTATGGAGAGTCCACAGGACTCAGTGAAGTAGAAATGCCTTGTAGTGATGCAAGGCCGCCAAACTTGTTTGGCTTTTGTTCGATTTAGGAGGAAAAGAAAATGAAAATATTTGTTGTTGGTGGTAAGAGTGGTTCTGGTAAAGGAGAAGTTGCCAAATTTATAGAAGAATTTTATATCTATAAATTAAAAAAATGTGTTGTTACAGAATATAGTAAATATTTGAAAAATTTTGCTTTAGAACTTACAGATTGGGATGGAATAAGTGCTAATAAGCCGCGGGATTTTTTACAAAACTTTGGTTCTCAAATCAGGGCTTATGATAAGTACTTTTTTACTAAGAGAATGATTGAAGATATCAATATTTATGCTCTTGCAGGTATTGATGTTGTTATTATAGCAGATGCTAGAATGCCTGAAGAGTTTGAAGAAATGAAAGAAAATTATGATGAAGTATATAGTCTTTTGGTGGTTAATCAATTTGCCCAAAGTAAGCTTACAATTGCACAACAATCTCATATTACCGAAACTGCATTAGAAAATTATGAAGAATTTGATTATACATTTGCAAATGATGACTTAAATACTTTAAAAGAGAAAGTATTTAAATATTTGGAAGGAGTAGAAAATGAAAAAACTAACTAGCAAAGAATTGAGAGATTTTTATTTAAAGTTTTTTGAAAATCACAATCATGCGATTATTCCATCGGCATCAATTGTGCCAGAAAATGATCCAACTGTGCTTTTTACAACGGCGGGAATGCATCCTTTAGTTCCTTATTTGCTTGGAGAAAAACATCCAGCAGGTACCAGACTTTGTGATGTACAAAAGTGTATTAGAACTAGTGATATCGATGAAGTTGGGGATAATTCGCATTTAACATTTTTTGAAATGCTTGGTAATTGGTCTTTGGGAGACTACTTTAAAGAAGAAGCTATAAAGATGAGTTATGAATTTTTAACTAGTCCAGATTATTTAAATATTCCTAAAGAAAAACTTTATTTTACTTGTTTTGCTGGAGATGAAACAGCACCCAAAGATGAAATATCTTATAATATTTGGAAGAGTTTGGGAGTTTCTGAAGATCATTTATTTTACTTGCCTAAAGAAAATAATTTCTGGATTTTAGGAAGTGGTATAGGTCCATGTGGTCCAGATACCGAAATGTTTTATGATACAGGTAAGCCAGCATGTGGTCCAGACTGTAGTCCAGCATGTGATTGTGGTAAGTATTTAGAAATATGGAACGATGTATTTATGGAATACTACCGAGATGAAGAAGGCAATTTAACTAAACTTGCTCAACAAAATGTTGATACTGGAATGGGCTTAGAGCGAACTATTACTGTTTTAAATGGGTTAGAATCAGTATATGATTCTGATGTTTTTCAAAATTTGAAAGAAAAGATAGAAGAATTATCAGGTAAAAACTATGAAGAAAATAAAGAGTCTTTTAGAATAATTATGGATCATGTAAGAACATCAACATTCATATTAGGTGATGATCATGGTATTGTTCCATCAAATGTTGGAGCTGGTTATGTTCTTCGCAGACTTATCAGAAGAGCAATAAGACATTTGCGTAAATTAGGTCTTATGGAAGACACTTTGTTGAAATTAGCTCAAGTAGTAATTGATGATTATCAAAGTGTTTATCATGAACTAGAAAAGAATAAAGAATTTATTTTTAGCGAATTAGAAAAAGAAGGTATCAAGTTTGGTAAGACGATAAAGGATGGAGAAAAATTATTTTATAAAGTAATTAAACATTTAGATAGTGATACTATAAGTGGAGAGGATGCCTTTAAACTTTTCGATACTTTCGGTTTCCCACTTGAAATGACTGAAGAATTAGCTAAAGAAAATGGTTTAAAAGTAGATACTAAAGGCTTTGAAGAAAAGTTTAAAGAACATCAAGAAAAATCTAGAACAATTGATGCTGGTTCATTTAAAGGAGGACTTGCTGATAGTTCTTATGAATCAACTAAATATCATACTTTAGCTCATTTAATGTTAGCTGCCTTACAACAAATGTATGGGCCAGATATTATTCAAAAAGGATGTAATATTACTAGTGAAAGAATCCGTTTTGATTTTAATTTAGATCATAAGATGAGCGATGAAGAAAAAGCTGAACTTACTAAAATAGTCAATGAAAAAATTAAAGAAAGTATTCCTGTTACGATGGAAGAAATGCCATATGAAGAAGCTAAAAGTAAAGGTGCTCACGGAACTTTTGAAGATAGATACGGAAGTATTGTAAAAGTATATTCCATTGGTGATTTCTCAAAAGAAATCTGTGGGGGACCACACGTAAGTAATACGAGTGAACTAGGCACATTTAAAATAACAAAAGAAGAATCTTCTTCTGCTGGAGTAAGAAGAATTAAAGGAATTTTGGAAGCGAGTTGTTCTAATAAAGAATAATTCACTTCTTTT
>CALVVI010000018.1 GCA_944363815.1 uncultured Bacilli bacterium
AGTAAAAGTAACTTAAGAAATGAAGTTGCTTTTATTTTTTTCTATGTATTCTTAAAACTTTATGATAAAATAATCTTGGAAGTGGTAAAATGATAAAAGAATTTAAAAAATTTATTGCTCGAGGTAATGTTTTAGATTTAGCAGTTGGAGTTATCGTCGGTGGAGCTTTTTCTTCCATCGTAACTAGTTTAGTAAATAATATTTTTACCCCCTTAATTGGCCTTATCTTGGGGGGAGTGGATTTTTCTAATCTTTCCATAACATTTAAAGATACAGAAATTATGTATGGAGCGTTCATTCAAAGTGTTATTAACTTTTTAATTGTAGCTTTTTGTCTGTTTATTATTGTTAAATTTGTTAATCGCCTTACCCGTAAAAAAGAAGAAAAAAAAGAAGAGAAGAAAGATACTAGAAGTGCTGAATTAAAAGCGCTTGAAGAAATAAGGGATATACTTAAAAATGACATACAAAGCAAGTAATAATCTAGAAATTGAAGTAATAGTTAATAGGAAAAATAATAAAAATATTTATTTTCGTGTTAAAGAAGATTTAAAATTATATGTTAATGCTCCCATGTTTTTAAGTTCTAATAGTATATTAAAATTAATTGGTGAAAATGAACAAGCAATTTTAAATATGTATGATAAAATGGAAAGTAAGACCAAAGATGATGATAAATTTTGGTATTTAGGTAAAAAATATTATATCGAAGTAAAAGAAGATATCGAAGAAGTAACCCTAACTGATAAATACATTTACACGCCTTCATTAAAAGAACTTGACATATTTTATCAAGAAAAAGTTGTAGAAATATTTACTAAAGAAGTAGATATTGCCAAAAAATGTTTTGCATCCCTTCCTGAGTTTACCTTAAAATTCCGTAAAATGCGAACAAGATGGGGTGTATGTAATGTCACTAAAAAAACAGTTACTTTAAATACTGAACTTTTAAAAAAAGATATTGAATTATTAGATTATGTTATAATTCATGAATTATGTCACTTTTTTGAAGGTAATCACAGTAAAAACTTTTGGGCTTTAGTAGGAAAAGCTTATCCTAACTATAAAGAAGCTAGAAAGAAATTGAGGTATTAAATGAATATAACTAGTTTACAAAATGATCATGTTAAATATTGGAATTCTTTAAAAGAAAAAAAGGTTCGAGATAAGGAAAGACGTTTCTTAATTGAAGGAGATCATTTGCTTGCTGAAGCTCGTAAACAAAATTTAATAATTGAAACAATTAGTATTGTTGATCACAATGCCGATTACTTTGTAACCAAAGAAATAATGCATAAAATTAGTAATCAAGCCTCAATAAGCTATAATGCAGCCGTTGTTAGATTTATTCCTGAAGATAGCATCAGTGGTAATGTCATTATTTTAGATGGTATTCAAGACCCAGGAAACTTAGGAACTATAATTCGTTCCGCTATTGCTTTTAATTTTTCAACTATCATTTTGGGGAGTAATTGCGTCGATTTATATAATCCAAAAGTTATTAGAGCAACTGAAGGCATGATTTTTCATATCAATGTATTACGGCGAAACTTAGCAGAGTTTATTCCCACTCTTAAAAACTTAGGCTATAAAATAATTGGAACAGATGTCCAAAAAGGAATTGATATAAAAGATTTAAAAGTAGATAATATTGCTTTAGTTTTGGGTAGTGAAGGGCAAGGAATGAGTGCTGATATTAAATCCATGTGTGATGAATTTGTCTATATAAATATGAATCAGGCTTGTGAATCATTAAATGTTGGTGTTGCTGCAAGTATATTAATGTATGAGGTAAATCATGAATGAATTAGTATGTGTTGGTAAGGTTATTAATTTTTTTGGTATCAAAGGTGAATTAAAAATCCTTAGTGATTTCGATAAACAAGATTTAGCTTTCAAAATAGGAATGGATGTTTTGATTAAAGAAGAATGGTTAAAAATAACCAGCATAAGAAGACATAAAAATTATATATTAATTCGGGTAAATAATTTAAATGATATTAATTTAATAACTAAGTATATTGGTTTTAACATATATGTAAAAAAAATAGATCTTAATCTAAAAAATGATGAATATTTATTAGAAGATTTAATTGGGGCTAAAGTAATTGAAAATAATGAATTCCTAGGAGAAGTCATCGATGCTTATATCGCTACAGGCTCTAATTACGTACGAGTTTTAAAAGATAATATTGAATTTTTAATTCCTTTAGTAGATGCTTATATTAAAAATTTTGACAAGAACACTAAAACATTATATACAACTAATGCAAAAAACTTAATTATTTAGTATAATAAACTTATTGGAGGTGACTTATGCAAATAGATATATTGACGCTTTTTCCAAGTATGGTTGAAGGTTTTTTAACTGAATCAATTATTAAAAGAGCAATTTCTGCTAACCTAGTTAAGATAAATGTCGTTAATTTTCGCGATTATTCACCTCTTAACAATAAGCAAGTCGATGATACGCCTTATGGAGGAGGCGCAGGAATGCTTATTAGGTGTGAACCTATATTTGAGTGTTTAGACCATTTAAAGACTAAAGATTCTCATGTGATACTCCTTTCTCCAGAAGGACCAACTTATAAGCAAAAAAAGGCTCAAGAACTCACTAAGTATAAGCACTTAATCTTAATTTGTGGCCATTATGAAGGATTTGATGAACGTATCAAAACAATTGTTGATGAAATTATTAGTGTTGGAGATTTCGTCTTAACTGGTGGTGAGATACCCGCCTGTGCTATAGTTGATTCAGTAGTTCGTTTGCTTCCTGGCGTAATAAATAGTGATTCTTTAGAAAGCGAATCATTTACTAATAATTTACTTGATTATCCACAGTATACTAAGCCAAGTGAATATCGAGGCTTAAAAGTGCCAGACATTTTAATAAGTGGCAATCATCAAAAAATTGCTGAATATCGGCATAATGAACAATTAGCTAAAACAAAAAAATTAAGACCAGATTTGCTAAAGGAGAATCAAGATGAATAGTTATATTTTAAAAAATGATACTCATGAGAAAAAAGTTTTATTATATAAAGAACAAAATAGTTATTCATTTACTCCGAAAAAAAGTTATCGGCATATAAAAAAAATAACTGTTTTAGATGAAAAAATGACTTCATCTTTAATGGAAGATAAAATATTACGAGCTTATAATCGCTTACTAAAGCTTATCTATGCTTTAGTTACTGCTGGAGATGAAACAACTAGTGGTGATGTCCTAGCGGCTTATACTGAATTAGATCGTATTAGAAATATTTTGTTATATAAATATAATAATTATTTAAAAAAAGAATTTATCAAAAAAGTTCTTACTAAACTTAATGCTTTAGAAGTAGAATTGAAAAAAGTTCATGTTTTAGAATTAACTGAAGAAATTGAAGAAGAAAGAGGGAAAAGTAGATAATGCCAAAATTAGATAAGAAAAAAACAATATTAACAGGAATAGTTTTAATTATTGCTGTTGTAGCAATATTTATTTATTGGAACTTTTTTAGAACATTTACGGTAACATTTAATGTCCGTATTGGAGCAGGAATTCAAGCCCAAGAAGTAAAAATTGGTGATACGGTCACAAAACCAGCAGATCCTACTGCTGATGGTTATACCTTCTTAGGTTGGTATGTCGATGGTGAAGAATATGATTTTAATACCCCAATTGAAGGTAATATAACAATTACGGCAAAGTGGCAAGAAAATTAAAATTTATGTCAAGTAATGTATTTCATCTTGTTATCTAATATTACTTTTGCTAAAATAATGTTTAGGATGCGAGGAAAATATATAAATGCAAGAAAATAAAATTAAAACTATCGGAAAGGTAGTAGTTTTAGTAGCTCTAACACTACTATATTTTACAAGCCTTTTAGCATTTTAAAAAAACACTTAAATATAATTTATTAGGTGTTTTTTTATGAAGTTTATTGCTCATCGTGGACTATGGAATAAAGAAGTTAAAGCTAATTCTTATAAAGCCATTTATAATGGTTTAATGAGTGATTTATATATTGGTATTGAAACAGATATTAGAGTTACCAAAGATGGTATATTTATTATTTATCATGATGCTTTATATAAAGGTATACTGGTAAAAAATACAATGTACAAAGATATAAAAGGTGCTGCTTGTAAATTAGAATCTATCTTAAAGATAGATAGTAGTAAAATATTTTTATTAGAGATTAAAGACTTTGATATGAATGTAAATAAGTTTTTAAAAATATTAAATAAATATAAAAGAAATATTATGATTATGTCTTTTGATACCAAAGTAATAGAAAAAATAAAAAAGATAAGTAAAAAATATAAGCTGGGAGTATTAAATTATATTTTAAATAGTGATGGTAGTTATAACTTTGATTTTATTTGTTTACTTGATGCTATAAGCAATAATTTGGTAATTGAAAGTTTTAAAAAAAGAAATATTGATGTACTAATATATGGAACAATTAACCCTAATAAAAATCTGACATACATCATTGATGACATAAAATATCATAAGACAAATTCAATCTGATATCACTTTGATTACTTTTAAATATTAAGTACTTTTTTGTAATTGATTTATAGTACAGTAAGTAGTTTTTGCTATAATGCATAGTTCGACAAGATAATTTTTACTTGTTTGTTATACTGTATTTAATGTAGGGAAGGATTGATTGTTATGTCAACTACAACCCGTCGCAAGCAACGGGGCTTGTGTGCAGTTATAATAAATGTTACACATCTATTATAACTGCACATGATACCTTAAAATCATACGATATTTTTATGGACAACTTTGAGAAATTTTGCTATGATAATAATGAAGTAGAGAAGTATAGATATATACTTATGCTAAATAAAACGGAAGAAGAATTAGCAAGTTTTTATCCGGAAGATGAGATAATAAAGGAGTATGGTGAAGCGTTGATGAAATATAGTGAAAAAGGATTTATTTATCCATATACCCATGATGAAGAACAAAAAATGATACATAATACGGAAAAGAAGCTAGCTTATGATGAAGGTGTTGATGCTGGAATTGAGCAAACTAAAATAGAAATGATAAAGGGCTTAAAAGATAAGTTATCTGTTGAAGAGATAGCAGATGTTGCCAAATTAAGTATTGAAAGAGTAAAAGAAATAATTAATAGTAATAATTAAAACTGATAAATGTGTCAAGCTAATTGATAGTTTATCAGTTTTTTGTGCAAAAAGTTATAATTATTTAGTTATTTAGTGTATAATTATATTAAAGGTGATTAAATTGAAGATTATCGTTTCAGCTGGAGGTACTGGTGGTCATATTTATCCGGCCTTAGCTATTATAAAAAAGTTTCGAGAAAAAGAAAAAAACTTAGACGTTTTATATATAGGTACTCATGATAGAATGGAAAAAGATATTGTGCCAAAGATGGGAATAAAATATGAAGCTATTGAAATATATGGTTTTAGCAAGACAAAAATAATTAGAGATTTTAAAAATTTGTTTTTAATCAGGAAAGCTATTAAAAAATGTAAAAATATTATGGAAGAATTTAAACCTGATGTTGTAATTGGTGTTGGTGGTTATGTAACATATCCAGTTATTAGAGCTGCCCATAAATTAGGTATTAAAACATTCATTCATGAACAAAATAGCATCGCCGGCAAGAGTAATATAACGCTAGCTAAATATGTTGACTTAGTTGGAGTATCTTTCAAAAACTCTAAAGATTATTTTAAAACTGCTAGGAAAGTAGTTTATACAGGTAATCCTTGCGGAGAAAATGCCTTAAGTGTTCCTAAAATATCCAAAACAACTTTAGGATTTAAAGAAAGTGACAAATTAATAATTATTGTTGCAGGATCCCTTGGTAGTAGTACTTTTAATGAAAAATTTAAAGCTTTCTTACAAATCGTTGGTAAGGAAAATTATAAAATATTATATGTAACTGGTAAATCTTATTATGAAGATTTTGTTGCCAATACCGTTTTTCCTAAAAATGTTAAAGTAGTACCATACTTTGATAATTTATCTGGCTTAATGAAAGATGCTTATTTACTTATAAGTAGGGCAGGAGCTAGTACTATTAGTGAAATACTTGCTTTAAAAATACCTAGTATTTTAATACCTAGTCCCTATGTTGCTGGTAATCATCAATACTATAATGCCCTAGATTTAGTCAATATGCATGTTGCTGAATTACTCGAAGAGAAAAATCTTACAACAGATTTAATTCAAGTATCAATAAATGAGTTAGTTAATAATCAAAAATGTTATAATGAATTAAAAAACAATTTAGAAAAATTAAATTTAAAGGAATCATCAACAATTATATATGAAGAAATTAAGGAATTGTTAAAATGAATGAGTATGGCGAAGTTTATGAAAATGTTGATTTAAAAAAATATAATACTTATGGTATCGGAAGTATTTCTAAATACGTTGTTTTTCCAAATAGTGTAGATGATTTAAGAAAACTATTAGAATATCTAAATAGTAATAATATTCCTTGGTATATCTTAGGTAAAGGCTCTAATGTTATTTTGCCTGACGATAATTTTGAGGGAGCCATAATAAAATTAGATAAATTGAATAGCTATAAAGTTGAAAATGATATTATAACAGTTGAAGCTGGTATTTCCCTAAGTGTATTTATTCAAAATCTTCTTAAAGACGGTTATACAAATTATGCTAATTTATTCGGTATTCCTGGCCTTCTTGGAGGAGCTATTATTGGTAATGCCGGAGCATATGGAACAAGCATTTTTGATAATCTATTATCAGTTACCATAATTGATTCTGAAAATAAAATAAGGGATGTTGCTAAGGAAGATATCGATTTTTCTTATCGCTATACTGAATTTAAAAATAAAAAAATTATTATTGTAGAGGCACAATTTCAAGGAATTAAAGGCGATGTTTTAGTTGCCAAAAAAGAAATAGCTGATAATTTAGCTAAGAGAAAAAGTACCCAGCCTTTAGAATATAAAAATGCCGGTTCAGTATTTAAAAATCCTCCAGATATGGCTGCTGGAAAGTTAATTGAACAAGCAGGCTTAAAAGGTACTTCAATCGGTGGAGCTAAAGTGTCCTTAAAACATGCTAATTTTATAATAAATTTTAATAATGCTAAAAGTCGTGATATAATAGATTTAATTGAACTAATAAAAAGGGAAGTTCATAAAAAGTTTAATGTAGAATTACAATTAGAACAAATACGTGTTATTTGGTGATGTTATGGAAGAAAAGAAAGTAAAACGAAAATTAAATAAAAAAGCTAAATTGGTTATTTTATTAACATTATACTTAATTATAATGGCTTTTTATTATTGTTTTACTTTGCCTATCAAAAATATTGTTATTAAGGGAAATAACTTAGTAAGTGATAGTGAAATTATTACAGCTGCAGGAATTGAAAATTATCCAAGTATATTTCGGACAAACTCTAAAAATATTGTTAAAAAAGTAACAAACCTGGATCTTATTACTGATGCAAGTGTTAAAAAAAGTCTTTTGGGAACCATTACTATTACCGTAACTGAGCCAAGTCCTCTTTTTTATAATGCTTTAAATAATAAAATAGCTTTAGCAGATGGTAGTGAAGCTGAAATACCAAATTCTTTATTAGGTCTACCTACATTAATAAATTATGTTCCTAGTGATATTTATGAAAATTTGATAAATAAATTATCGACAATAGATAGTGATATTGTTTCTCTTATTAGCGAAATTGAATATAGTCCGGATGTCAAAAATGATGTAACAATTAATGATAGTCGCTTTATTTTAAAAATGAATGATGGTAATTTAGTCTATATTGATTTAGTTAACTTTGCTAATTTAAATCGTTACAAAGTAATCTATTCCAATTTAGACGAAAAAGGAATTTTACATTTAGATGGGGTTTATTCCGGAAGCGATTCAGATACTATTATTTTCACTTCTTTTGCGGCTTTAGAAAATAAAGAAAACAGTGAAGCAGGTGAGGAAAATGAATTATCAGAATAAAATGATGGAAATAATTAATAGCTTAGATTATCGCCCTAAATTATTACTTCATAGTTGTTGTGGTCCTTGCTCTACAACCGTATTATCTATTTTAGTTAAATATTTTGATATTACAGTTCTTTATTATAATCCTAATATCGAACCATTCGAAGAATATCTTCATCGCAAAGAAGAACAAATTAGATTTATAAAAGAACTTGCTGATAAGCATATAGAATTTTTAGACTGTGACTATGCTAATGCAGATTTTAGATCCTCTGTAGTAGGTTTAGAAGGTGAAAAAGAAGGTGGAGCTCGCTGTGCAGTATGTTTTAAATTGCGCTTAGAATATACTGCGAGGCTTGCTAAAGAAAAAAAATATGATTATTTTGGGACAACTCTTACAGTAAGTCCTCATAAAAATAGTGAGGTCATAAATAAATTAGGGGCTTTATTAGAATCCAGTTATGGTGTAAAATATTTATATAGTGATTTTAAGAAAAAAGACGGTTATAAAAAAAGCATTGAATTAAGTAAAAAATACAATTTATATCGTCAAAATTATTGCGGTTGTGAATTTGGGAGAGTTGATTTATGATTGAAGTAATAGAATATTGTGGTTTAATTTTATGGCTTATATATCTTATATTGTTAGCAAATAGAGAAATAAGTCGTAAAATTAAATATGAAAATGAATATACTAAAGAGTTAATTATAAAAAAGCCATTTCATTTAATTAGAATTGATAGTTTATTTTTTCTAATAGTTTATTTAATATATAATAATTTTGCTGATAATCGAGTTTTACCATATCTATACTTGATAATTGTGTTAACAAACATTGTCTATGTTTTATATGATATATCTGATAACTACAAAGAAATAAAAATAAGCTTGCAAAAAGAATATATTTATTATTTAGGGGTTATAGTATTATTAGTAGTAGCTGGATTATATCTATTTATAACTCGTAATCTATTTAATACGTGCACACTTACTTTGGTATTAAACTTATTTGTTCCAATCTATATTTGGCTTGTAAAGATTCTAAAAAAGAAACAATAAATCTTGATTTTTTAAGTTAATAATGCTATTCTTAAATTGAAGAATAAGAAGGGAAAAAAGGAATAATTATGCATAAGAAGACACGAAATATTTTAATGATTATTTATATTTTAGTTTTAATAGCTGTTGTATCAGGTGCAACATTTGCTTATTTTTCGGTGCTTCAAGTATCTAATGTTGCTCCAACTGCTAAAGCTCAAACTGCAACAACGGAGTGGCTATTATTTAATACTGGTGAAGAGATTAATATTACAGCAACTGAAGAAAATTTTGGAAGTGGTATGGGTAGTTTAACAGGAACAACATTTGCCAATGTCTTATTAAGAACAAGTAATAGTGCTGTTCCAGTAAGTCATAATTATGATCTTTTTTTAGAAATAACTGCTAATGAATTTATCTATTCAACACCAACGAGAAATGCTGAACTTCTATTAACTGTTAGTGATCCAGATGGTAATGAATTAACACATATTGATGGCTTAGATTATGTAACAGTAGGGGATATATCAGGGTTTGATATAACAGAGAAAACTGGCAGATTCTACATAGCAGAGGGTTATGAAATAACTACAGATACAGTAGTAGAACAAACATGGAATATTGAAATAACTTTTGTTAATTTAGATAGTGATCAACAAGCAAATACTGGTAAAAATTTTGCAAGTATTTTACAAGTTGAAAGATCATCAATTTAGGGGGAATTATGGCAGATAAAGAATATATAGTCAAGGAAATAGAAAAGTTTTTGGTGGCCGAATATCGGCAAAATCATCCTGAAGCAACCGCTTATACTGATACTGAAATAGCTATGATGAATCCTGTTTCAGAATTGGATATTGAGCTTTATTTGTCTAGACAATTAATGCTTTTACAAAAAGAAATTGCTTTTTGCCAAAAAGAATATTTAGAAAATAGTGAAAAAATAAGTGCTAAGGACACTTTTCCAGAAGAAAGAAGTGAATTAAGAAGTGAAAATGCTTCATTAGTCCGGAAAATCAAAGTGTTAGAATCGCAAATGATTACAATTAATCAAGAATTAGGTGATTATCGAGATGCCTCAAGAAGCCGTTAATTTTTTAATATATTTAGACAAAGAATTAAATTTTTCTGCCAACACTATTAACAGCTATCGCCAAGATTTAGCTGCCTTTTTTTCTTTTCTTACTAAAAATAAAATAAATTACTTAAATATTAATCGGTATGATATTAGGGCTTTTTTAAAACATCTAGATGACTTAAAACTTAAAAACAGTACAATCGCTCGAAGAATAAGTGCAACTCGGAGTTTTTATAATTACTTAGTTAATATAGGTAAAATTACAAATAATATTTTTAACAATATTCATAATCCTAAAATAGAAAAAAAGCTTCCCAATTATTTAAGTTATGATGAGCTAGCCAAAATACTAGACCATATTGATTTGACTACTCCAACAGGAGTTCGTAATCGTTTACTAATTGAAATGTTTTATGCAACAGGATGTCGGGTTAGTGAAATTATTAATATTCAAAAAAAAGATATCAATATGCAAAATAAAACTATAAGAATTATGGGGAAGGGAAGTAAAGAAAGAATCGTTTATTATGGAGACTATGCTGAAATCTATTTGCATAAGTATTTGCATAGCAACTATGCTAATGACAGTAAATATTTATTTTTAAACGATAGACATGATAAGATGAGTATCCAAGATGTTGAAAGTATTATCAAAAAAATAGTCTCTGACTTATCTTTGAAAACTCATGTAACCCCGCATACTTTGAGACACACATTTGCAACTCATTTATTAAATAATGGGGCTGATATCAAAACCGTTCAGGCGCTTTTAGGGCACTCCAGTCTCAATACCACTGGAATCTATACGCATGTCTCTAATGAACGTATTAAAGAAATTTATTTAAAAACTTTTAAAAGATAAAAAGGAAAATATGAATTTTAAGGTTATATATATAAGTGAAGGACAAGATAGTCTCTTCAAAATAGTATGATATAATGATAAAGAGGTAAATATGGAAAATGTTTTAGAATGTAAAAAATTATGTAAGTCATTTGGTAAAAAGCAAATATTAAAGGATGTTTCATTTAGCATTGATAGTGGTGATATCCTAGCTTTTATTGGACCAAATGGTAGTGGTAAAACAACTACAATAAAACTAATACTAGGTCTTCAAAAAATAGATAGTGGTTCTGTTACAATTAATGGATATGATATAACTAATGATTATGTAAAAGCTATTGCTAAAGTTGGCTCAATAGTAGAAAATCCAGATTCATATATGTATTTAACAGGATATCAAAACTTAAAATTAGTAGCTAACTGCTATCCCAATATTACCCCTAGTCGTATCATGGAATTAGTTACTTATGTTGGTTTAGAAAAAAGTATCCATGAAAAAGTTAGTAAGTATTCTTTAGGAATGCGCCAAAGATTAGGGATTGCCCGGGCATTGTTAAATGCTCCAGATCTTTTAATTTTAGATGAACCAACTAACGGGTTAGATCCGGAAGGCATTAAAGACTTGCGAAATCTTTTAAAAAAACTTGCATCAGATGGTATGGGAATTTTGATATCTAGTCATAATCTGGCTGAACTCGAAAGTTTTTGCAATAAAGTTTGTATCATTAATAAAGGTATTATTGTTGAGGCTAAATCGATTAAAGATTTTAAGAAAAACGAAAATCGAGTTTTATTTAAAGTAAGTACCACAGCTGACTTACCAATTAAAGGTGCTAAAGAAATAAAAAAAGAGAGTTTTATTGTCAATGCCGGACCTGAAGAAATAGCCAAAATTATAAAAACTTTAGTCAAAAATAAAATCGATATATATGAGGTTCGCCCAGAAGAATTAACTTTAGAAGAAGCCTTTTTGCAAAAGACTGGGGGTAAGAAGCATGATTAATTTAATAAAAAATGAAATTTACAAAATATTTCATAAGCTAAGCACTTATATCGTTTTAATTATAGCTCTTTTATTTGTTATTTTAACAAATGTTATTTATCGTGAGTTTGATGATTTCGGAACTGTTGAAACACTTAGTGAAATAGATATAAATGAAGTTAACAATTACATAAATAATTATAATCCCAAAACTGACAGCATAGAAGATTATGCTTATAATTTAGCTCTTTTAGATAGTTACAATCTGTCTAAAAACTATAGCTCAGATAGTTGGGAGTACAACGTGTTTATGACAAAGTATTTGGATCTTAATACAGAATATTATATTTTAATGCATAGTGATAATCCAGATGAAGAAAAAATTGCTAATTTAAATAAATCGATGTTGGCCATTTTGCAAGCGGTTTATCAAAGTGATTGGCAGTATTTTGTATCCTTAGAACAAAGTGAGCTAGAAATGCTAATTGCTAGTTATGATGAAGCCTTAGAAATTGCTAATTTAAGTACTGATGATAAACTTAATTATAATAAACAAAAATACATAGCTGAAGAAGAGCTAGAACTTCTAAATTATCGCTTAGAAGAAAATGTCCCTTATGGAAATGATTATTTAAATACTGCCATTAACAATATCGAAAATAATCTTTATACTATGGCTGATTATATGTATGATTTAGATTCACCAAGAGAAACATATGCAGCTGCATTAAAGACTTATCACGAAAACAAGTATATATTAGAAGAAAAAATCGATACTAATGATAGTAGCACTTTACGTAGTGTTATTATGAATTTTTATAATGAATATGCATTTTTAATTATTGTTTTTATAATCATGATAGCTGGAAGTATTGTAAGTGATGAATTTTCTCGTGGAACCATAAAGTCTCTCTTAACAATCCCGCATTCACGTAGTAAAATTCTTTTAGCTAAATATCTAACAGTTATATTGCTAATCCCTTTTATTATTTTATTTTTATTAGTTTGTGAGTTACTAATCGGCGGCTTACTTTTAGGATTTGACTCTTTAAGCATCCCAGCTGTAGTTTATAATATAGCTCATAATGGCGTTGATATTTTAAACGTATTTAGTTATTTTGGACTTTATACATTAGCTAACCTACCAGAGTTATTATTGCTTACTACTTTAGCATTTACTTGTTCTATCATTTTAAACAATACCGCCTTTGCAGTTGCTATAACTTTTTGTGGGATGATTGCTTCCCAAATAATTAATGGCCTTGCCATTTCCTATGATATTAAAGTTCTTGATTATTTTGTAACAACTAATTGGGATTTCACAGTCTTTTTATTCGGGGGGACATCTCCATTTGGCTTAACAATAGCTCACGGAGTAATGGTTTGTTTAACGTATTTAATTTTAATGTTACTAATTGGCTTTGCAATATTTACTAATAAAGATATCAAAAATATTTAAAGAAGGAGTACTATGAAGTATAAATTAAAAAACAAAAATATCCTAACTAATATAATATTATGTTTAATTTTAATAATTTCCATTGTTTTAGCTTTTGCTTCAACTTTTTACATGAAAAGTTTAGCAACTGACACCAAATTAAATTCTACAAGTGTTATTAAAACAGATAAAAATATTGTAAGAAGTTCTAAAATAGATAATTATATTTCTTCTTTAGAAAATGAATCTCTAGTAGAAGAAATAAATATAAAAAAAGAAATTACTTCGGTTTTAACCATCAAAGATAATAAATATCAAAGTAAAATATTTAATTATGAAACTGGGGAAGAACTAAGCATTGATGATTTACTTAAAGAAGATAAGAAAGAAGAATTTTGGAATAAAATAACAGAATTAGTTTATTTGAAATACCCTAACTTTATTGCTGATGTCATTAGCAAAAACGATCGAGAAAATGTTTACTTTTTAAAAGATAATGAATTAATCATTTATTATTATGATTATGAAATTACTCCTTCTTTGAATGAAGATATTTTCCTTACTGTAAATTATAATGAAATAAAGGATTATTTAAATATTAATGTCGATTTGGATAGTTTTTATAATAATGAAGATGGCTCTGTAATAAACACTAATAAAAAATTAGTGGCTATTACTTTTGATGATGGACCGGGCCCATATACAAATAAATTGCTTGATATATTGAACGCCAATAAAGCTCATGCTACATTTTTTATGCTAGGTAATAATTTAGAAAAATATCGCAGTGTTGTTTTAAATGTTTATAATTCTGGTAATGAAATTGGCTATCATTCTTATGCTCACACTAATTTTAAACGACAAGATATAGCTACAATTAAATCGGAATTAGACCAAAGTAATGCGATATTAAAAAACATCACCGGAACAACATTCAGTTTAATTAGACCACCGTACGGGTCCATAAATAATGAGATTAAAGAGGCGATAGATGCTTCATTTATCCTTTGGAGTGTCGATACCGAAGATTGGCGACATAAAGATGGTGAATATCTTCTTAATTATGTATTAGAACATATTTATCCTGGAGCTATTATTTTATTTCATGATATTCATATTTCGAGTGTTGATGCTATGGCTAAAATATTACCATATCTATATGTCGAAGGCTATCAAGTGGTTACAGTTTCCGATTTAGCTAAAAACTATAATGTTACCTTAGAACCTCATAAAGCTTATCGTTATTTTAAATAAATCCAATTTCTTCGATATCTCTTTCAGATATTGCTTCAAATAAGTAAATTGTTCCCCCGATTAGAAAAAGTAGGGCAGCAATAAGTTGTAAAAAAGTATTACGATATTTTTCGTTATTAAAATTCTTTTCCATATTATTTAAGTCTTGAGTAAAAAGTAAAACAAAATATAAATAAATAAAAAAAGCCACTAAAAAAAGGATTATATTAATTGTTTTACTTTTTTTGTATGCTACATTACTATTGTTTAAAACATATTCTCTTTCTAATTTGTTAGAAAAAATAGCAAAAGCTGCAATAAAAAAATATATAATCCAAATAAAATCTTCGTTCTTCAATCGCTTTAAACGAGCAAACACATCCATGTTAAATATTATGCATTTAAACAATTATTTGTACCGTTTATTGCTTAACATATAATCATTAATATTCCTAACTATAATATAATGTCTACCCCAGGCAAAAAGCCCAGCAAACGCCACTAAAAATGAAGCAAATACATAAACTGAAACATTATTATTACCTAAAATATTATCAATTATTAAATAAATTGCAAAACCTAATAATAAAACACTATAAATAAGTAATCTATTCAAACGCTTCTTTAAAGAGTTTCCAAACTCCGTTTTAAAATATTCATTACGAGCTTTCCTTTTTATTTCTTTACTAGCTCTTTGATATTTATTTTTTGGCATCTAATCACTCCTAACATTTATATATTTATTCTACCATAAATTTCAAAATTATGATAGAATAATGTTTTGAAAGGAGCGTATATTATGCATACATTTTTATTAAGCTACCGTATTAAACTTAGTTATGAGATATTGTCCCAAGATACATTTTATTACTTTTTAAATAACGAATATTCTAAAGATGAATATGATTATGAAATAAGAGATGTTTATGGCAATATTTGTAAACCTTTTTCCAATTCTTCCTTGAAGCCTCAAGATTGCTTTGAAAACACTTTGATAATCACCCATGACACTCCAGTGAATCCTAAAGATGCCCTAAATGGTGAATTTGAATTTTATGGGGATTTATATTTTCGCAGTTATTTCATTAGTTCTTATATTATTTGTGAAAGCGCAGAAACAGATACCCTTTATATTGTCAAATACGATTCGTCTTCTGTTTTATTATTAGAATCTTATTTACCAAGCCTAATGCAGAAATTTATGGCTGTTTGTCAAGAAATGTATGATTTTGAAGATTTATCTTATAAAATAAAAAGTCAAACAATCTCCGAAGATGGCAAGGTAGTCAAGGTAAAACTTGATAATTTCTATCAATTAAAAGAAAATAAAGACGAAAAAGCAGCTAAATTAAATCGCATTTTTCCATCTTAAGATATTGTATAATAATCTTAATTTTGATAGAATTATTTCAAGGAGTAGAGAATGAAGAAGTTAGGGATAATTTTACTTATATTAGCATTAGCAGGTGGTTGTTTTGGTATTTATTATTATTTTACAAACAGCGATAATAGTACCAATTTGGCAGAAATTAAGGAAGGATGGCATATTGAAGTCGAAAACGACTATATCAATATTCGAAAGACTGCTAGTGCTACCGCTGACATTTTAGGTGAAGTAAAAAAAGGCGAAATTTACAAAGTCTTAGATGTTGAGGCTGTCGGAGATACTCAGTGGTATAAAATTGAATATGATAAAGGTAAATATGGATGGATTTTCAACTCAAACAGCAGTGATTATTTAAATGATTATAATAATCCTGAAGATATTGCTTATCCGACCTTAAAATTCTTTGAAAGCACGTATTATGTCGATAGTATCGAAGATATTAATTATGATCACCTTGAAGTTGAAGATGATAAACCTGGTGTAGAAGTAGAACACAAAGTTTATCATGAAGTAGATGCAAGTAATGGCAAAGATCAATATTGGATTTTATATACTGCAACCGATGCAGTCGGTAAAAGTGTGTCAAAAGTTCAAAAAATTGAATTTAATGAGCGTCCCAGTGAAGATCAAGTTTATGCCTTTTCCGAGCTAAAACGTTAAAATTACCTTTCCTTTTCAAAAAAAGTATGTTATACTTAATGCGTACTTTAAATTTTGTCTCCTTAGCTCAGTTGGTAGAGCAACTGACTCTTGATGTTCACATTGGGAGCGTGTTATAGTAATATAACAATGAAAATCGAGCAAAAACGGTGAACGCTGAAATGCCAATGCCGTGCTAACTTAATAAATTGCGTAAGGTTATTAAGTAGTGTAACGCATAGAAGTTGAATAAATATAATACTTCCACGAGTGTTCGACAACCTAAATGGTTGATAAGATATGCTGACCTACATAGAATAAGTAATATGTAGAAATATTAGATAAAAAACTAATATGGTAACAAATTGTAATCAGTGGGTCTAGGGTTCGAATCCCTAAGGGGACACCATTAAGTGTTTTAAGTCCAGCTTGTTGGACTTTTTTTCTTGGAATAATTGCCAAATAAATGTCAAGTATTCTAAATATTTTTGGTAAATTTTCCAATATACTTTATAATTATAATTAGGTGAGAGTATGAAAGCTTTTAAAAACATTTTACTTATCACTATTGTTGTCTTAATTATTTTGGTATTGGTTTTAATTGGTTTAAAACCAGTTATATTAAGTAAAAAAGATAATGTTAAAGAACTTTCAGCCCCTGCAATAATTGAACTAGGAGTAACACCTCAAACTAATAGTCAAAATGTTTTAATAGCAAATAATAATATTTATATTAATTCTGGGGGTACGTATAATATATCAGGTATTTTGCAAAATGGCACAATTTTTATAGATACTTTAGATGAGGTGACTCTAAATTTTAATGGTGTTACTTTAGTAAATGAACAAAATTGTTTAATAGACAATCGTAAATCTACTAAAATAGTATTGAATCTTGCTGAAGACAGCACTAATATTTTAAGTGATGGTATTTCTTCTATAGGAGCAATAAAATCAATCGGGGATGTGTATTTAGAAGGCGATGGCACTTTGCTTATCTATGGCAATAAAGAAAATGGAATTGATATTACTGGTGGGAATTTAATTATTAGTAATGTTTCATTATATGTAATGGCTCAAAAATCAGCATTTGATGTTTCTGGAGAAATACTAATAAATAGTGGAACTATTTTAGGTTTTGGCAATACTGGAATCCAGATTCCCAGTAATATGTCCAAACAAAATACGATGTTATTTAACTTTGCAAATACATTTAAAGAGAATACGATATTTTCTTTAGTAGATAGTAGTAATATTTCTATATTAGATTTTGCAAGTATTCGTGACTTTAAAACATTAACGCTAAGTACTCCAAATTTAATAAATGGTAGATATAAACTATTAAAAAATACTACTTGTCAAAAAATAAACAGTGGTTTTGGACGAAATTGTCAAATAGATAGCGGCGAAGAAGTAATTATAAATATTACTAATTCTTACATAGTTGATGATAAATGGAACTGGTACGGATCGATGGATAATGTAATTAATTATAATAAGGAAATTATAGGTTAAAATATATTTACAAACGACGTTATTTATAGTATAATCTAATTGCATTTGGCAAAAAAGAAAATTATTTTTAAAAAAGTACTTGTCAAATGTCTATAAATATTATAAAATGTATTTAGCCTTTTTAAATGGGCTTGTAGCTCAGCTGGTTAGAGCGCACGCCTGATAAGCGTGAGGTCGGAGGTTCAAGTCCCCCCAAGCCCACCATTTTTTGTAAAAAATACAAAAAAGTAGTTCACAAAATATAATTCTTATGATAGAATTATACATGTAAATGGCCCGTTGGTGAAGTGGTTTAACACACATGCCTTTCACGCATGCATACATGGGTTCAAATCCCGTACGGGTCACCATTTTAAAATCAAGCCTCTATAAAGAGGTTTTTTCTTTATATAACAAGAAAGTCATACTTTCTGAAAAAATTTCTTGACACGCATACATTTGTTTGGTACAATTGATTTATCATTCAAGGGGGCATTATGCAGACAATATTAAAAGGATACATTTTAAGATTATATCCAACTGA
>CALVVI010000019.1 GCA_944363815.1 uncultured Bacilli bacterium
TTTTTATATTTTTATAGGTATATTATACCATGAGTTCTTTCTTTTTTTATGCATTCCGATAAATTTTGACTCCGTCAATAAATCATATTGTTTGACAACATAGACTATTTTTGTTATTATTTAGTCGTGCAACAATTATGCTGTAACCTGGTCAGAATCGGAAGATAGCAGCCACATCAGCCTCTGGTTGTGTGCACTTTTTATTTGGGAGTGAAACTTTATGGGTGATTATTTAACTAAAATAATAGAATTGTCCAAGAAATCTTTAGAAAGTGGCGATGTACCAATCGGGGCAATTATTGTTAAAGATGGCCAGATTATTGGTGAAGGGTATAATACTCGAGAAAAAAACAATGATGTGATGGGACATGCTGAAATAAATGCGATTAAAGATGCTAGTAAAAAATTAAATAATTGGAATTTACAGGGATCTGTTATGTATGTAACATTGAAACCATGTTCTATGTGTTTGAGTGTGATTAGAGAATCTCGAATAGATTTTGTATATTATTTACTTGATAAACCTGAAAAAAAGTTTGAATATAGTAAGACAGCGATTCATAATTTTGATGATGAAAACGCAAAAGAAGAATACTTAGGAATATTACAAGATTTTTTTAAGAAATTAAGAGAAAAATGAGAATAAATATGTTATAATTTTGTATGGAGGGTTATCAATGAATTATAAAGTATTATATAGAAAATATCGTCCAGATAGTTTTGAGGGGTTAGTAGGTCAAAATCATGTAGTAGAAATATTAAAAAATTCGATA
The DNA here is from genome assembly GCA_944363815.1 of uncultured Bacilli bacterium. Lineage (GTDB taxonomy): Bacteria > Bacillota_I > Bacilli_A > RF39 > UBA660 > Onthocola_B. Next base: position 774 of record CALVVI010000019.1, read on the forward strand.
AAAGAAAATAGAATAGCCCATGCTTATTTATTTTCGGGTCCTAGAGGCACGGGAAAGACTTCGACAGCGAGAATTTTGGCTAAAGCAATTAATTGTTTAGATAACAAAAATGGTATTGCTTGTGGAAAATGTACTAATTGTTTATCTTTTAGTGGAAATCCGGACATTATCGAAATAGATGCAGCATCTAACAATGGTGTAGATGAAATAAGAGAACTTATTAATAATATAAAGATTATGCCAACGTCACTAAAATATAAGGTTTATATTATTGATGAAGTTCATATGCTTAGTCAAAGTGCTTTTAATGCTTTATTGTTAACGCTTGAAGAACCTCCAGAACATGTAATATTTATTTTGGCTACGACCAATATTGAGAGTGTACCAATTACAATACTTTCTAGATGTCAAAGATTTGATTTTAAAAGAATTTCCAATGCTGATTTATTAAAACAATTGAAATTTGTTTGTGATAGTGAAAGTATTGATTATGATGAATCAGGATTAATGGAAATAGCTAATTTAGCAGATGGTGGTTTAAGAGATGCTTTAAGTATTTTAGATCAGTTATCTAAGAATAGTGAAAAAATTACGACTGACTTGGTTGTAAGAGAAATCGGAAGTATTTCTAATCAAAAAATTGAAGATTTGATTAGATCTATTGCTGTTAGTGATGTTAATGATTTTGAAAATATAATGCAAAGTTTTCAAGAAAATAGTCTTAATTATAAAGTAATTATTAAAAAAATTATTTATGCATTAAGTGCCATTGCAGTCGATATTGTTAATGGAAATGCTGGCATTAATATTGATTATGATAAATGTAAAAATATAATATTGGATTTGAATAATTTAATAAATAAAATAAATATAAATGTAGATCCATATTTGTTAATAAAAATAACGCTTTTAGGATATATGGATATCAGTAGTAATACGGTATCTTCTGAAAATAAGATTGAAATAAAAGAGGAAAAAGTAATAGAAGTTCCCGAAGTTAAAAAGGAAGAAGAAAAAGTAAAAGAAGAACCTAAAATAATAGCTGATAAAAATGTTGAAGTTTCTAAATCTATTGGAGGCTCAGTTAGTGATAAATTAGTTGATATACGCATTAATAATTGTTTTGTTAATGCTTCAAAAGTTTATTTAAAAAGTTTACAAGATGCATGGAAAAATTTTATTAGTAATGTAGAATCGGCAGTAATTAAGGGTTTAATCAGCGATACGATGGTTGTAACAGCATCGGATAAATATGCAATTCTGGTAACTACAATTAACCATCAAGAACTAGAAATTAATGAAAAAATAGATGAAATAAAGAAGTTATTTGATAAATTTAATGGAAATTCTTATACTTTAGTTTTTATTGGTGAAGCAAAATGGAATCAAGAAAAGCAAAAGTATATTGAAAATTTGCAAAAACATTATAAATATACATATATTTCAGAGAATATAGAAGATAATTCACAAGAAAATAAAAATTCTGAAGATGAATTGACTGCTATAGCGGCTGATTTATTTGATATAGATAAAATAGAAATAGAATAGGAGATTGATAATTATGAATATGCAACAATTAATGCAACAAGCACAAAGAATGCAAAGAGAAATAACAAAGAAAAAGGAAGAAATTGATAATGAGACTTTTGAAGGAAAGTCAGAATGGGTTAGTATTACTTTTAATGGTAAAAGAGAAATATTATCTTTTAAAATTACTAAAGATGGAGTAATTGATGAAGATGATAAAGAAATGTTAGAAGATATGATAATGCTTGCGATTAAAGATGCTTTTGGTAAGATTGATAAGGAAACTGAGAGTAAATTAGGTCAATATGCTTCAATGAGCGGTTTGATGTAGTATGATTTATCCAGCATCACTTGAAAAGTTAATCAATTATTATAAAAAATTGCCGGGGATTGGGGAAAAAAATGCTGAAAGACTAGCATTATCTACTTTAAATTTTAAAGAAGAGGATATAGATGGATTTTCTCAAAGTTTAAAAGATGTAAAAGAAAAGATTCGCAAATGTAATATTTGTGGTCATTTGTCAGAGGAAGAAATATGTCCAATTTGTGCTGATGAAGCGCGTGATCACAATATTATTTGTGTAATTGAAGATTATAAAAGTGTATTTTCTTTTGAAAAAGTAGGAAACTATCATGGCGTATATCATGTATTAAACGGACTTATTTCCCCGGCGGATAATATTGGACCAGACAATATTAATTTAGCATCTTTGGTAAAAAGAGTGGAAAAATTAGAAAATCCTGAACTTATTTTGGCTTTAAAATCAACTGTGGAAGGAGAAACAACTACTCTTTATATTAAAAAGATATTTGAAAATAAAAATGTAATGATATCACGGCTTTCTTATGGTATTCCAATGGGAGCAGAAATTGATTATTTAGATATTATTACACTTGATAAAGCATTAGAAGATCGTAAGAAAATTTCTGAATAATTTTTAATATTTTTCATATATTGTTGTGAGGAATGCATATGAAAGATATCATAATTACAGTAGTTAAAAAGATAATATTTGCAATTTGTTTAGTCTATGCTTTTAATTTAGTAGCATCGGGCTTAAAGATATTTATTCCAATTAATCTTATTACTGTAAGTGTTGTGGCATCTTTAGGTATGTGTGGACTTTTGGCCCTTATTGCAATATATTTTGTACTGTTATAAGGAGGATTAATGGCATTAAATGTATTAGATAGATTAGTAGATTATTACCATGAGAATAAAATTTCTCATGTTTATTTAGTGGAAACAAATAATGTTGAGCTTTGTTTAGAAGATTTAAAAAAGATAGTTAAACAAATATTTTGTGCTAGTAAATATCAAGAAAATTGTACAGAATGTAATATTTGTAATTTAATAGATCAAAATTATTTGCCATCACTTGCCATTATTGAACCGGATGGTAGTACAATCAAAAAAGAACAAATTTTGGAATTGAAACGTAACTTTAGTACAGTTCCAATTTATACGAAAGATAATATTTATATTATTAAAAATGCTGAGGCTATGACCCAATCTTCGGCGAATACAATGCTTAAGTTTTTGGAAGAACCTGAAGAACATATAATGGGATTTTTTATAACTAGTAATTTAAATAATGTAATTCCAACGATTAGAAGTAGATGTGAAGTAATTAAAGCAATGTATGATGTACATGAATTAAATATTGACTCAGTGTTTGATGATAGCAATAGTGAATTTTTAAATATAGCCATGACTTATCTTGAAAAATTGGAAGTAGAAAAAAAAGATTCAATAATGTATAATAGAAGTATCTTATTAGGAAAAATTAGTGCTCGAGAAGATATTAAAAAATTATTTCAAATAATTTTAATAATATATGAAGAATTTTTAAAAAATTCGTTAAATTTACCTAGTAAATATCAAAAATTTGCAAAAAATAATTTTTTGAGTAGTTATAATAGAAAAGCTTTATTAAAAAGAGTTAATTTAGTGGCACAATTTTTAGAAGATATAAGTAGTAATGTTAATTTAGAATTATTACTTGATAAATTTGTAATAGATTTAGGTGATGTAGATGAATAAAGTATATGGCATAATATTTAAAGATGGTAGCAAGACATACTTTTTTAAGGGAAATGATAGTTATAAAAAAGAAGATTATGTAGTTGTCGATACTGAAAAAGGGCTACAATATGCTAGAATAGTTCAAGTATATGATGATAAAGCAGTAGATGAGAGCCTTAAAGAAATTGTTAGACTAGCTACTGATGAAGATACTGAAAAGTATTTAAAAAATTTAAAGGATGCTGATATTGCTTTAAAAAAATGTGTTAAGTTTGTTTCAGAATTGGGTCTTAATATGAAAGTTATTAATGCGCAATTTACTTTGGAAAGAACGCAATTATTGTTTAATTTTACAGCAGATGATCGAGTAGATTTTCGAGAACTTGCTAAAAAATTAGCCAGTATATATCACACGAGAATTGAACTTCGTCAGATAGGAGCAAGAGATAAGGCCAAAGAAGTTGGTGGTGTTGGAATTTGTGGTGAACAACTTTGTTGTGTAAGATTTTTACGACAAATGGAAACTATATCAATAAATATGGCTAAAGATCAAAATTTGGCTTTAAATCCTAGTAAAATTAATGGTGTTTGTGGAAGATTATTGTGTTGTCTTGCTTATGAAGATGCAAATTATTTAGAGTCTTCTCGAGGAATGCCAAAAGTTGGAGATGTAATTAAAACAGCAAGTGGTGAAGGTGAAGTTGTCAGTGTCGATGTTTTAAATCGTAAATGTCAAGTGATGATTGATGGTAATAAAGAGGAACATTATATCGATGAAGATAGTAAAAAATGATTTATTTGATTATAAAAATCGTTATATTTGGCAAATTCAAGATGGTTTTAAATTTTCTTTAGACTCCATTTTATTGGCGGAATATACTAAAGTAGCAAATAATTTAAATATTTTGGATATGTGTACGGGCAATGCGCCGGTGCCTTTAATTATCTCTACTAAGACAAATAGTAATATTGTAGGATTTGAAATTCAAAAAGATATTGCAGATTTAGCCCAAAAATCAGTTTTAGAAAACAAACTAGAGGAACAAATTACCATTATAAATGATGATATAAAAAATATTGGTAATTACTATATGGAAGAAAGTTTTGATATAATTACATGTAATCCACCGTATTTTAAAGAAAATAGCAGTTTGGTTAATAAAAATGATTATAAATCTTTGGCTAGACATGAAATTGCTATAAATTTGGATAGTATTTTTAGTTTAGGCTTTAAATATTTAAAAAATAATGGTATTTTATATATGGTTCATCGCCCAGAAAGGTTAGATGAAATTATAATTTTAGCGAGTAAATATAAATTAAATGTTAAAGAAATTGCTTTAATTGTTACTAATAAAAGTATGATTCCGACATTAATATTAGTTAAATGTGTTAAGAATAGTAAGAATGGGCTAAAATTTAGGAAGATTTATGATGTTAGTAAGTGTACTACTTATCAACATGTTTTTGATTGTGAGTGATTTGATGAAATTAATAGTGGGTATTGGTAATCCTGGTAAAGAATATGAAAATACAAGGCATAATGTAGGATTTATGGTTCTTGATGCTTATTTAGGGGATGTATCTTATCAAGAGAAATTTAATGCTTTATATGCGAAGAAAATAATCGATGGAGAAACTGTCTATTTTTTAAAACCTTTGACTTATGTCAATAATTCAGGGCAAGCAGTAGCAGCATTTATGAAATATTTTGATATTGATATTAAAGATTTGTTAGTTATTCATGATGATTTAGATGAAGATGTTGGCAAATATAAACTAAAGGTAAATAGCAGTAGTGGAGGACACAATGGTATAAAATCAATAATAAGTCATTTGAATAGTCAGGCTTTTTTACGTCTTAAAATAGGTATTAATAGTAAGTTTCGTAAGGATACAATCGATTTTGTTTTAGGAAAATTTTCTAAGAGTGAAATGGAAGTATTTAAAGGAAATTTAGAAATTTATAAAGATATAATTGATTCTTTTGTAAAAAATGGTACTGATAAAACTATGAATATTTACAATACTAAGGTAAGAGGATAATATGGATTTTTTAGATAATTATTTTAAATATGAAATAGGGACGGAAATATCTGGTTTAACCGAACAGTTAAACGTTTTTTATTTGTTAAAATTGCATGAAAAATATAATCGAAACATTGTGGTTTTAACTTCATCTTTATATGAAGCAAATAAAATATATAATTCGTTAAGTAATTATCTAGAAAATACTTTGTTGTTTCCTATGGATGATTTTTTATCTTCGATGATTGTGGCGGCTTCGCCAGAACTTAAATATAAACGATTAGAAACATTGGATAAATTAAAACGTGGTGGAAAAAATGTTATTATCACCAATTTGATGGGGTATTTAAAATATTTATCTGAAAAGAGTGTTGATAATTCGTTAGTAATTAACACGGGAGATAGTATCAGAAGAGATGATTTAGTTAGTAAACTTACGGATTTAGGTTATCACACTGAATCACTTGTTACAATGAGTGGTGAAGTGGCTGTTCGAGGATTTATCGTCGATATTTATCCAATTGATGAAGTACATCCAATAAGGGTAGAATTTGATGGTAATACAATTGAAGCAATTAGATATTTTGATGAAAATACGCAACTTTCTTCTGGTAAAATTGCAAGTATTACAATTAAAGCAATAGATGAAGTTAGTACAAGTGCTCATAATTCTTTATTTGATTATGCGAGTAATCCACTAGTTGTGTATGTTGATAAAAGTCAAATTGAAGCCTCTTACAAGAAGTTAGCAGAGGATATTTTTGAATATAAAGAAAGTAATGATATTACTGAAAGTTTAATGTATGAACTAGAAGAGATTCCGGATTATGATAGAATTTATGTTAATTTATTTGCTAGTGGAAAATATAACTTAGGGGCTAAGTCTATTGAAAATTATAATCAGGATTTTGAAAGATTAGTTAAGGATTATAAATTATGGCAAGTTCAAGGAAAAGAAGTATATTTTTATTTATCTAGCACAAGGCAAGCAGATATAATAAAATCATATATTCCGGATGCAAAGATTGTTATTAAGAGTATTAATAATGGATTTATCTTAGATAAATATGTGGTAATTAGTGAAAATGATATAGAAAAAGTAAATCATCAAACTAATAAATATAAGAATAATTTTCATATAGGAAAGAAAATTAAAGATTTTAACCAATTAGAAAAAGGAGATTATGTCGTTCATATTGCTCATGGAATTGGAATTTATCAAGGTTTAACTACACTCACTGTTCGGGGAAGTAAAAAAGATTATTTGACGATTTCCTATGCTGGAACAGATAAAATATATGTACCTGTTGAAAAAATAAATACGATTTATAAATATACAGGAAAAGATGGAAGTGCTCCCAAGTTAAATAAATTGGGTAGTCCAAATTGGGAAAAAACTAAAAATTATATAACAAGTAAGATTAAGGATATTTCTGCTAATTTGATAAGTTTATATAAGAAAAGATTAGAACTTAAGAAGATTCCTTATAAGGACTATCCAGAAGAAGAGGCTTTTGCGGCATCTTTTAAATATACATTAACTAAGGATCAAGAAAAAAGTATTTTAGAAATAAATACGGATTTAAAAAGTAATATTCCGATGGATAGACTTTTGTGTGGTGATGTTGGTTTTGGTAAAACAGAGGTAGCCATGCGAGCAATATTTAAAACAGTATTAAATAATCATCAAGTTATGTATTTATGTCCAACAACTATTTTGTCAAAACAACAATTTATGGTTGCTCAAGAAAGATTTAAAGATTGGCCAATAGAAATAGCATTATTAAATAGGCATGTAAGTACGAAAGAAGCCCATCGAATTATCGATGATTTTAAAAAAGGGAAGATTGATATATTATTTGGAACGCATCGTATTTTAAGTGATGATGTTAAAGCAAAAGATTTAGGACTTTTAGTAATAGATGAAGAACAAAGATTTGGAGTAACGCACAAGGAAAAGATAAAGGAACTTAAAAATGATGTCAATGTTTTAACTCTAAGTGCAACACCAATTCCAAGAACTTTAAAGATGGCTTTATCAGGACTTCGGGATTTGTCAGTAATCGATACACCACCGGTGAATAGATATCCTGTGCAAACTTATGTCGTTATTGAAGATGACTTTTTAATAAAAGATGCTATATATAAAGAATTATCACGTAGTGGGCAAGTATTTATGTTATATAATCGTGTGGAATCAATCAGTAAATACGCATCGCATATAAAAGAATTAGTTCCGGACGCAAGAATTACATTTGCTCATGGTAAGATGGATAAAAATGAACTTGATGATATTATGAGTGATTTTATCGATTATAAATATGATATATTAATTTGTACGACGATTATTGAAAGTGGTATCGATATACCAAATGTTAATACTTTAATTATTCATGATGCCGAAAACTTTGGGTTAAGTCAGTTATATCAAATTCGAGGAAGAGTAGGTAGAAGTGATAAAATTGCTTATGCATATTTAATGTATGAAAAGAATAAGATGCTTAATGAAATTGCCATAAAAAGATTAAATACAATTAAAGAGTTTACAGAACTTGGTAGTGGATATCGTATTGCAATGCGTGATTTAAGTATTCGTGGTGCTGGGGATATATTCGGAGCCTCTCAAGCTGGTTTTGTCGATTCAGTAGGTATTTCTTTATATATGAAAATGATCGAAGATGAAATAAAACGTCAACAAGGGGAAGAAGTTTTAGAAGAAGATGATGAAGCAACAAGCCTAATCAATGTAACTACACATATCAGTGATGATTATGTAAGTGATGAAGATATTAAAATTGAGATTCATCAAAAGATTAATGAAATCGATTCATATGATAAATTACTTGAAATAAAAGATGAATTAGAAGATAGATTTGGTAAAGTATCAGTTGATATGCTTGTATATATGTATGAAGAATGGTTTGAAAAAATTGCCGAAAAGTATAACATTACTAATGTAGTACAAACAGATAGATACGTGGAAGTTACCTTACCAGAAGAAGTATCAAATAGTATAAAAGGAGATAAATTATTAATTGAAGCAATGTCTTTGACTAAATATTTTAATATAAAATATGTTAATAAAAGAATTGTTATTACTTTATATGTTAACAACTTAGACAAACATTTTATATTTTACTTAGTAACATTACTGGAAAAGATTTTATAAAGTATAAAAAAATTATAGTTATCCACACTAAGTATTAGAAGTGGAGTGAAATTTTTGAAGTCAACTGGAATTACAAGAAAAATAGATGAATTAGGAAGAGTTGTTATACCTAAGGAAATAAGAAGAAATCTAGGTATTCGAGATGGTGAAAGTTTAGAAATTTTTACTGATGAAGATAGTATTATTTTAAAGAAGCATTCGCAAATGGAAAGATTTGAAGAAATGGGTGCAAAACTCGGAGAAATAATTAATACGATTTTTAAGGTTGATGTAATTATAACTGATCGAGAAAAAGTAATAGTTGCTACTAATAATAAAGATTTAGTTTACAAAAGACTAAATAAAGATTTAATTTATTTAATTGATAATAGGGAAGAATTAGAAAGTAATACTACAATTAATTTTGATGATGTAAGTTTGAATGCTAAATTTAGTATAGTACCAATTATTGCATCAAGTGATTCTTTGGGATTAGTTATTATTGTAGCAAATGACGATAAAGATTATGGAAATTTGGCTAGATTGATGGCAAAGATTTTGTCAGAAAAAATAAATATCTATTGATAAAAAAAATAAATTATGGTAAACTTAGGCTAGTTTGGCGATGAAAGAAAGGGTAAATATTTATTTCTTTATAGAGAGTTCTCGGTTGGTGCAAGAGAATAAGAAATGGTATTGAGTATGGTTTCTGGAGCGAAAACTCGGTCTTTACCGTTATCAAATGAAGAGCATGTAAATCATGAATTAAGGTGGTACCGCGGGTAAGCACTCGTCCTTAGTTTATGATTTTTATTTTGGGGTGATTTAATGCGTAAATTTGAAAAAGTTAGTATTGATGAATTTAGTAAATATTATGATAAGACTATGTATGAAGAATATGATTTACCAAAGCGAATGACCAGACACAGTGCAGGATATGATTTTTTGGCAATTGAAGGTTTTACAATAAAGCCGGGGGAAATAAAAAAGATTCCAACGGGTTATAAAGCAACTTTTGGTAATGATGAAATGTTAATGATTTTAGTTCGGAGTAGTATGGGATTTAAATATAATGTTCGAATGACTAATCAAGTGGGAATTATCGAAAGCGATTATTATAATAATATTGATAATGAAGGGCATATGTTTGTTTCTTTACAAAATGAAGGAGATAGAGATTTTGTAGTTAAAAAAGGGGAAGGATATGCTCAAGGAATTTTTACAAAGTTTCTAATTTGTGATGATGATATTACCACTAATGAACGACAAGGTGGATTAGGTAGTACAAATAAAGAAAGGAATGATGAATAATGGAAAAATATTATATATCAACTGCAATTGCTTATACTTCAGGTAAACCTCATATAGGAAATACTTATGAAATTGTTCTAGCAGATGCAATTGCAAGATTTAAAAGATTAAAAGGGTATGATGTGTACTTTCAAACAGGTACTGATGAACACGGGGAAAAGATAGAACAAAAAGCAAGAGAAGCCGGAGTTACACCACAAGAATTTGTTGATGAAAAGGCAGCAGAAATAAAAAGAATTTGGGATATCATGAATACTAGTTATGATAAGTTTGTAAGAACAACTGATAAAAATCATGAAAGAGTAGTTCAAGATATATTTAATAAAATGTATGAAAAAGGAGATATTTATAAGGGAGAATACAAAGGATTATATTGTACTCCTTGTGAATCCTTTTGGACAGAATCACAGTTAGTGGATGGTAAATGTCCGGATTGTGGAAGAGATGTAGAAGAAAAAAGCGAAGAAGCGTACTTCTTTAAATTATCTAAGTATCAAGATCGTTTAGAGAGTTATATTGAAGAGTATCCAGCATTTATTAAACCAGAAGCAAGAAAGAATGAAATGATCAATAATTTCATTAAACCAGGATTACAAGATTTATGTGTATCTCGCTCTTCATTTGATTGGGGAATTCCAGTTACAATTGATCCAAAACATGTTGTTTATGTTTGGTTAGATGCTTTAACAAATTATATTACGAATATTGGTTATGAAGTAGATAATCCGAGTGAAGAATTTAAAAAGTTGTGGCCAGCGGATTTACATTTAGTTGGAAAAGATATAATTCGTTTCCATACGATTTATTGGCCATGTTTCTTGATGAGTCTTGATTTACCACTTCCAAAGCAAGTGTTTGGTCATCCTTGGTTAATTATGGCTGATGGTAAGATGAGTAAATCAAAAGGAAATGTAGTTTATGCTGATGATTTAGTTAATGAATTTGGAGTTGATGCTGTAAGATATTATTTTTTACATGAAATACCTTATTCTTCAGATGGTGTATTTTCAAGAGATTTATTAATTGAGCGAATCAATGCTGATTTAGTAAATATTTTAGGTAATTTAGTAAATCGGACTGTTAGTATGGCTCATAAGTACTTTGATGGAACTATTACTAATAAGGGAGTTAGAGAAGAATTAGATAAAAGTCTAATAGATGCTGTAAATAATCTAGATAATAAAGTAACAGAAAAAATGGATGATTTACATGTCGGAGAAGCCATTGAAGAAATATTTGAAGTTTTAAGAAAATGTAATAAATATATCGATGATGCAACTCCTTGGGTACTTGCTAAAGATGAAAGTAAGAAAGACAGATTAGAAACAGTATTATATAATTTACTTGAATCTATTAGAGTTTGTGCAATATTCTTAAGTCCATATTTACCTGATACGAGTACTGCGATATTCGATCAATTAAATACAAATAAGAGAGACTACGATACAAGAGAATTTGGAAATTTAGAAAGTCCAATAACTTTAAATAGTCCAATACATTTATTTGATAGAATTGAGGTAAAATAATGCTTATTGATACGCATTGCCATTTATATAAAGAATATTATGATGATATTGAAAGTATTATAAAGTTATCTAAAGAAAATAAAGTAATGTATTATATAAATAATGGTTGTGATGCTAAAAGTAATATTGAAGTATTAGAATCAGTAGAAAAGTATCCTAGTGTTTATGGAGCATTAGGAATACATCCAGAAAATGTAGAAAATTATATTTTAGATGATATTAAATTTATTGAAGATAATTTAAATAATAAAAAGATAGTTGCTATTGGAGAAATTGGTTTAGATTATCACTATTCTAAAGAAAATAAATATGAACAGATAAAACTATTGGAGTTACAACTAAAGTTGGCAGAAAAATATGATATGCCTGTAATAATTCACTCAAGAGATGCAACAGAAGATACAATAAATACATTAAAGAAATATAAAGTAAAAGGTATAATACACTCTTTTTCAGGCAGTTTAGAAACAGCAAAAATATACATTAAAATGGGATATTTACTGGGAATTAATGGAGTTGTTACATTTAAGAATTGTAATTTAAAAGATGTATTAAAAGAAATACCATTAGAAAATATAGTTTTAGAAACAGACTCACCATATTTAACTCCAGTACCATATAGAGGAAAGCAAAATAATCCAAGTCATATTCTAGATATTGCTAATTTTATTAGTGAGATATATGATTTAACATTAGATGATGTAAGTAGGATTACTACTGACAATGTAATAAAACTATATACTAAAATTAATTGAGTATGCTTTTTTAAGTCTTGATTTTCCTATACTTCTGGGATAAATCAAGACTTTTTAAAATCAACTGTCAAATATTTTTACTTATTTTATATATTTAATAATCTACAAATAACTGAATGAAAATTTCACAAATAACCGAATAAAAAAACTACAAATAACCGAATGAAAAACCTACAAATAACCGAATTGTAATTGATTTAGGCATTATTTAATGATATAATTTAATAGAGGAGAAATATATCTATGATAGAATATAAGAAAAGAATTGTTGATGAATTACTTAAGAAAAAATTAAAAGGAAAGGGAGCAGTTTTAATTCAAGGACCTAAATGGTGTGGTAAAACAACTACTGCCGAACAAATTTCTAATAGTGTTTTATATATGGATAATCCTGAAGATAAAGAACAATATATTAGTCTGGCAGATTTACAACCAAGTTTATTGTTAACTGGTGCAATTCCAAGATTAATTGATGAGTGGCAACTAGCTCCAAAACTATGGGATGCTATAAGATTTGAAGTTGATCATCGAGGTGAAGAAGGACAATTCATTTTAACTGGTTCATCAGTTCCTGCTAATATGGATGAAGTTACACATACTGGGACTGGAAGATTTGCCTGGTTGACAATGAGACCAATGACACTTTATGAGTCTGGTGAATCAAATGGAAGTATTAGTCTTTTAGAGTTATTTAATAATTCAACTAAATTAAATGGCATTAGTGAATTAACTTTGAAAGATGTTGCTTATTTATGTTGCAGGGGTGGATGGCCTAGAAGTATTTTTATGGATAAAGAAACTGCGTTAGAACAAGCATATGATTACTATAATGCAGTTGTTAATTCGGATATTTCTAGAGTTGATAATATAAATAGAGATCCTGAGCGTGCCAAAAATTTAATGAGAAGTTATGCAAGAAACATAGGAAGTCAGGTATCTAATAAAACTATAAAAGATGATATGATAAATAACGATTTATTTTCTTTAGATGCTGATACTGTACTATCATATATTAATGCACTTAAAAAATTATTTGTTATTGAAGAATCTCCAGCGTGGAATCCTAATTTAAGAAGTAAAACAGCGATAAGAACATCTAAAACAAGATATTTTGTTGATCCATCAATTGCGGTAGCAGCGTTAGGAATTGGACCAAACGATTTAATTAACGATTTAAATACATTTGGATTAATTTTTGAGTCATTATGTATCCGCGATTTAAGGGTTTATGCCGAAAGTATCAATGGTAGCGTTTATCACTATAGAGATGCTTCAGGATTAGAGTGTGATGCAGTTGTACATTTAAGAAGTGGTGTATATGGGTTAATTGAGATTAAACTTGGTGGAGATAATTTAATTAATGAAGGTGTAGAAAACTTAATAAAAATGAAAAATAAAATTGATACTGAAAAAATGAATAATCCAGCATTTTTGATGGTATTAACTGCAACAGGCAAATATGCATATCAAAGAGAAGATGGAGTATATATTGTTCCAATTGGATGTTTAAAAGGATAGAAATTTTCTAAAAATGTGATTTTTTATATCAAAAATCTTTCTAAAAATGTGATTTTTAATATTGAATTTCTTTCTAAAAATGTGATATAATTTGCTTGGAGAGTGATAAGATGGCTGAATTAAAAAGAAAAATAGATAAATTTTTGCTTGATTGGAGAAACTCAAAAACAAGAAAACCATTAATTATTAAAGGAGCTAGGCAAACAGGAAAAACTACTTCTATTGAAAAGTTTGGTAAGGAAAATTATAAATCTTTTATTGAAATTAATTTTGTGTCTATGCCGGAATATAAAACAATTTTTAATGATGGATATACTGTTGATAGTATAATTAAAAATATAAGTCTACATAATGGTAATTTTGAATTTATACCTAATGATACACTAATTTTTTTTGATGAAATGCAAGAGTTTCCTGATGTTGCAACTTCTCTTAAGTTTTTTTGCATAGATGGTAGATTTGATGTTATTTGTTCCGGTTCACTTATGGGAATTAATTATCAGGAAATACATTCTAATAGTGTTGGTTATAAAGAAGATTATACAATGAGGTCTTTAGACTTTGAAGAATTCCTTTGGGCTAAAGGATATAAAGATGAACAAATAGAGGATTTATACACTTGTATGAAAGAAGTAAAGCCACTAACTAATACACAGTATAATGTTATGATGAGTAATTTTAACGATTATATGATAACTGGTGGTATGCCTGAAGTGGTAAGTATGTTTATTGATAATAAAAATTTTAGTGGTGTGTTAGATAAACAAAAATCATTATTGTTGGATTATGAAGAAGATATTACAAAGTATGCCGGTGGTTTGTATAAATCAAAAATACTAGTGGCTTATCAAAAAATCAAGGTGTTTCTTGGTAATGATAATAAAAAATTTCAAATTACTAAACTTAAAGATGGTGCTAGAAATAGAGAATATATAGGTGTTGTTGATTGGCTTGATAAAGCAGGTATTGTTAATGTTAGTTATTCTTTGTATCATCTTGAATTACCACTCAAAGTAAATTATAATCCAGATAATTATAGATTATATTTTGGTGATACGGGATTATTAATTGGATCGTTAGATGAAGAATCACAAAATGATTTGCGTAATAACCAAAATTTTGGAACATATAAAGGTGCCTTATATGAAAACATAGTTGCTGAAATGTTAACTAAGGCAGGATTTGAACTCTATTTTTATAGAGATGAACAAAATAAAATTGAAATGGATTTTATTTTAAGAGATGAACAAAGTATAATACCAGTTGAGGTTAAAGCATCAGATAATGCAACATATTCTTTAAATAAATTGATAGATGAAAAACAATATAAAAATATTAAATATGGAATAAAGTTATGTAATAAAAATATTGGATTTAATGGCAAGTTTTATACATTTCCGTATTTTATGACTTTTCTTTTAAAAAGATTTTTAAAAGAAAAAAATAATTAGTAAAGTAAAAAAGTTCAATTTTCCCTTAAGTATCGGATGAATTGAGCTTTTTTATTTTATCTTTTTTCTTCTAGGTCTTTTTTTCTTTTCTATTATTTCTCTTTCTATAAATAAATCTTTTATATTTACTTCTAAAGTTTCTGCAATGTGTTCTATATAATCAAGTCTTATATTTCTTTTAGCATTTTCTAAAGATGATAGATAGACTGGAGTTGTTTCAAGAAGTTCAGCTAAATCTTCTTGAGATAAGCCTTTTTTAAGTCTATAGTATTTTATATTATTTGCTAGTAATTTTCTCGTGGAATGTTGGTCTTTTATGGAAATCACATCCAATCTATAACATACTAACATTGTAGTATATTCAATTTTTTATAACATACTAACTTTGTGGTAAGTTAACGTTGATTTTTTGGCATCTGTATTTTATAATTTATATTAGGATGTGGTATATTATGAATAAACTAAATAGTAAAAAAGTGTTAGCATTATCATTTCTTGGAGTGATAACATTTATAGCAGTAGTTATTGGAGCAACATATGCATATTTTACAGCGCAAGGTGGCGGAACTGGAAATATTAATGTTAATGCAAATACTGCAACAACAGATAATTTATCATTCCAAGTAGGAAATGCTATAAGTTTAACAGCAAATCAAGAAGACTTTGGTATTGGTATGGGAAATAAAACAGGAAGTACTACTGCAAGAGCAATGTTAACAGCGAATAATGCAACAAATACTGCAACAAGAAATTATTATGTATATTTAGATATTACAAGTAATAATTTTGAATATACAACAGATGATGAACAAGCAGAATTATTATTAAAAATAACTGATCCAGATGGTACAGAAGTAATAACACTTGGTTCTTTAGAAAGAAAGACAAGTGGAGGAGAAACAGGTTTTGATATAACAACCCAAACAGGATTAATCACAATAGCAGATAATTATGAAATAACATCAACAGGAACAGTTACTCAAGAATGGCAAATAGAAGTAATATTTGCAAATTTAGATAGTGATCAAAATGCAAATACTGGAAAGAGTTTTACAGCAAATTTAATAATACAAGAAGAATTTATACCAACAATGGTAGCAGATATATGTGAAAGTGGAGATAATCTAGCAAGTTGTATAGCAGAATTTAATACATTAGTAGGAGATGGAGCAGATAGCATATATTATCACGATGTGGACTTAGCAAATGGAGCTCAAGATAATTCATATCGTTATAGCGGGGCGAATCCAAATAATTACGTATGTTTTGGAGCAACAGGAGCAGATTGCCAAAATTCTGAAAACCAATACAGAATTATAGGAGTATTCAATAATCAAGTAAAATTAATAAAAGCAACAAGTTATGGAAGTTATGTATGGGAACAAGATTGGAATACACAAGGCAATACTTGGGATGGAACATCCAAACCAGATATATATACAACACTAAATACAACATACTATAATACACTATCAAGCGAATGGCAAAATCTAATAGTAGAAACAATTTGGCAAGTAGGAGGAATGGCATATAGTAATACAAATACAGCAAAACAATATTATGATATAGAAGTAGGAACAGGCCAAAGTGGATATGAAGAAACAATGAAAATAGGATTAATGTTTGTATCAGATTATGGATATGGAGCAAGTCCAGAAAAATGGACAACAGCATTATATGAAGAAAATTATGGAACAGATAATTGGCTATATATAGAAGATCCTGAATGGTTTATTTCCCGTAAGGCGAGTCTCACGTACGATGCGTTCGCCGTGTCTTCCTTCAGCGGCGGTGGCGTGTTTTTTGCCAGTGTGCACGCTACGATTGCTGTTCGCCCGTCCTTTAGTCTGACATCCACAGCTACAATTTCCAGCGGTACAGGAACAAGTACTGATCCATTTGTGTTGAATTTAGACTAGGTATAATATAAAAATATAAAATACTATTGGTAACCAGGATAAACGCATGAAATTTTAAATCATGTGTTTTTATCTAATAATTTTGCGATATCATTTGTATTTAGTAGCTTA
>CALVVI010000020.1 GCA_944363815.1 uncultured Bacilli bacterium
TAAAGTGGCACGCGAGCTGGGTTCAGAACGTCGTGAGACAGTTCGGTCTCTATCCGTCGTGGGCGTAGGAAAATTGAGGAGAGCTGTTCCTAGTACGAGAGGACCGGAATGGACATACCTCTGGTGTATCTGTTGTAACGCCAGTTGCAGCGCAGAGTAGCTATGTATGGACGGGATAACCGCTGAAAGCATCTAAGCGGGAAGCCTCCTCCAAGATGAATTTTCCCATTCTTCGTGAAGTAAGATTCCTTGTAGACTACAAGGTTGATAGGCTAGAGGTGGAAGCGTAGTGATACGTTGAGCTGACTAGTACTAATAGATCGAGGATTTAACTTAATTTATATATTTCTAATTGATGTGTATTGCATTATCAGGTTTTTTAAAGGACAAAATCCTTTATAGGTGACGATAGCTTAGGTGATACACCTCTTCCCATCCCGAACAGAGAAGTTAAGACCTAATACGCCGACAATAGTGTAATGCTAAGATAGGAAGTTGCCTATTTTTTTTTGCTCTAATTTAAGTGTCAAATCATCACTAATACCTTGTATAAGTGATTTTTTTAATTTATAATGTATTCAGGTGATTAATTATGGAATATAAATTTACTTCTCGTTCAGTGGAAGACACACTAACATTAGCGCAAAATATCGAAAGTGAAAAATTTCCTAATATGGTTATTTGCCTTATCGGGGAACTAGGAAGTGGTAAAACAGTATTTACAAAGGGCTTTGCAGCTGCACTTGGGATTAAAGATACAATTACTAGTCCAACTTTTAATATAATAAAGGAATATCAAAGCGGAGAACTTCCTCTATATCATATGGATGTTTATCGTTTAGAAGAAGCAGACGAAAGTATAGGTTTTAATGATTATTTCAATAAAGGTGGCGTAACTATCATCGAGTGGGCGGATATTATCAAAGACTCCCTACCTCAAGAAAGATTAGTTATTAAATTTAAAGTAATTGATGAAGATACTAGAGTTCTAGTATTTACGCCATACGGAGAAAAATACGAAGAACTTTGCAGTGCGGTATTGTAATGTATACTTTATTTATTGATACACATTTATGGGATATTCTCGTATATCTTTTAAAAGATGGTAAAATTGTTGATAAAGAATGTGTTATCAACAAGAAGAATAATAGTGAATATATTTTTTCAAGTATAGTCAAAGTTATCGATGGTATCAAGTTAGATGAAATAATTGTTGTAAGTGGTCCTGGCTCTTTCACGGGAGTACGTCTTGGAGTAACTATTGCTAAAACTTTAGCATATACCCTAAATATCCCAATAAAGACCGTTACAGCTTTAGAATGCATGGCTATAAGTAATAATGTTTACAAGGTAGCATTTAGTGATTCTAATGGCTAT
Source organism: uncultured Bacilli bacterium (assembly GCA_944363815.1). Lineage (GTDB taxonomy): Bacteria > Bacillota_I > Bacilli_A > RF39 > UBA660 > Onthocola_B. Next base: position 1,378 of record CALVVI010000020.1, read on the forward strand.
TATGTGGGTAATTTCAATGAATCTTTTAATCTAATAGAAGATTACAGTTATTTAAAAGATCAAGACTTTGTCAATTTAAATACTAACAATGATTACTTAACGGAATATAATATCGATGTTGAAAAAATATATACATTCTTAAAAAATAGAAAGAGTATTAATCCTCATCAAGTTAAACCTATATATATCAAGAAAATTGGAGTAGAAATTGATAAGAGTAGCAAGTAGCAAGGATGTTGCTGAAATAAATAAATTAGGAAGTATTCTTCATGAAAATTTTGCATCAACTTTTCATATTGAAACCGAAATTGATAGTGAATTAGCTATAGTATTGGTTAGTGAAAATCCTGATTATATTGATGGTTACTTATATGCTTTAGATTTTGGTGACAATATTGATTTACTAAGTATCTTTGTAGCAGAAGAAAAAAGAAATAAGCAAATTGGCACAAAATTTCTAAAATGTCTTATTAATAACTATTGTTACCAAGATAATAAAACAATTACTTTAGAAGTATCTTGTTCTAATATACCTGCCTATACTTTATATAAAAAGTTGGGTTTTAAGGTTGTAGGCAAACGTAATAAATATTATGGGAATGAAGATGCTTATATTATGAAATGGGGGAATAAATAAATGAAAGATACACTTATTTTAGCAATCGAAACATCATGTGATGAAACAAGTATTGCTATAGTTAAAAATGGGCATGAAGTTGTAGCTATAACAATACTTACACAAATGAATACTCATGCTGAGTTTGGTGGAGTAGTTCCAGAAATAGCATCACGCATGCACACAGAAAACATAACTATGGTTCTAGAAGAAACATTAAATAAAGCTAAAATGCAAGTTAGTGATGTCGATGCCATTGCTGTAACTTATAAACCAGGTTTATTAGGTTCTTTACTTGTTGGTATTGAATTTGCTAAAGTTTTATCTTACGTTTACCATAAACCTTTAATCAAAGTAAATCATTTAATAGGACATATCTATGCTAATGCCATTGATAACAAATTAGAGTTTCCTTTACTTGCTCTAGTTGTAAGCGGAGGACATACTGAACTAGTTATCATGAAAGATGATTATGATTTTGAACTTTTAGGTTCAACACTTGATGATGCTATCGGTGAAGCTTATGACAAAGTAGCAAGAATACTTGATATACCATATCCCGGAGGCCCAGGAATTGAAAAATTAGCCTTGGAAGGAACTCCATCATATAACCTACCAAAACCAGTGCTAGATAACACCTACAATTTCAGTTATAGTGGTTTAAAAAGTTATATAATTAATTTAGTTCATAATGAAACGCAAAGAGGTAATGAAATAAGACGTGCTGATTTAGCAGCTAGTTTCCAAGCCACTGCTATTGATGAACTAGCCCGAAAAGTTGATTTGGCTCTAAGAAATACTGGTATCAAAAATGTCATTGTTGCTGGAGGAGTATCCGCTAACAAATATTTACGTAAGGAAATAGAAAATGTAGCTAATAAAAATAATGCTAAACTGACAATCCCTAAATTTATTTATTGTACTGATAATGCTGCCATGATTGGAGCAGCAGCATATCCTTTATATTTAAAAAGTGATTTTACAGATTATTCTTTAAATGCTGAATCAAGTGCGAACATTTGTTGAAAATAATGGACATTTAGTCCTTTTTTTGTTATACTTAACAAGTACGGGGCAGTATTTTGGTTTCGACATATGTTACTAGATATGATTGCAAGTGGTCGGCATACCTTAAGTGCAAACCTAAAATTAAATGACGAAACTAATAACTATAGTTTCGCTCCTGCTTTTGCCTAATAGTAGGTTAAGGGAGCACTTCTACTTAATTTCTCTTATAGGTTAAGATAGGGGTTCATAAATATAAGATATAATATATTATTTGTTTAGGATAATATATCGAAATTTACTAAGCTTACTGATTATGAGGTTAGTGTAGAGCCATTTAATTAGGACATTACAAATCTACCTAAACTTGTAGATATTGTATAATAGGGCATATTGGACAGGAGTTCGATTCTCCTCTGCTCCACCAGATTGATAGGAAACTCGAACTTTTTATTCGAGAGTAATAAATATTAACTAGAAGTACCGTCTAGTTTTTTTGTTATTTGATAATGGAAGTGATGAGTTATGAAGGAAGTTAAGGAATTAGAGTTTGATAAGGAAGTTTTAAAAAGGATTGAAATGATATATAGATTTGCTTGTGTTAAGCCAATTGTTAAACAAGGAAGTATTATCAATATTAAAGGAACTAACATTGCTTATGTAAGTCCACATATTATAACAATCAAAAAGAATAATTATTTAATATTCAATGGAAGTGATACTTTATTTGTAAATAATTATTCTAATAGTATTAAATTAAAGGATTTGAAAGTTCATATTAAAACAAATTAATTGTTTTAAAACTAGGCGTGCAAAAAGAAAGTACAGTACTTGAGGTTAAAAGTATGGTCTTTTTGTACTTTTAATCTCTCTAAAATCGAGAAAAGGAGAGATGAAAGAATGAACGAAGAAAAAAAGATTGCAGGTATTTACATTAGAGTGAGTACACTCGACCAAGCTCGTGAAGGATTTAGTTTAGGACAACAAGAAGAACAATTAAAAGCCTTTTGTGAGCGAAAAAATAATGATTCATCAAATACAACTACTTCTACTGGAAGATTAACTTTAAGGATTATGACAAGTGTATCACAAAATGAAATAGAAAAATGTTCAGAAAGAACTAAGTTTGGAATGGTAGGTGCAATACGCTCTGGACATATTCCCAATCATACACCATTAGGATTTAAGAGAGATAAGAAAAAGTTAGTACCTGATCCACTTACAAAAGATATTGTTATTAGAATGTATGATTTATATTTAGAAGGTAAAAGTTATCAAGCAATTGCTAATATCTATAATAAAGAAGAGATTCTAGGTAAAACAAATTGGAAAGATTCCACTATTGGGAAGATAATGACTAATGAACTTTATAAGGGTGATTATCTTCGTGGTAAGAAAACAAAGAATCCCACTTATTATGAGAATGTTGTAGAGCCCATTGTTTCTAAGGAAAAATGGGATAATTGCCAATATCAAAAGAAAAGGAATGCTAGACATTATGAAAGAACGGCAACCTATCTTTTTACAAACAAACTAAAATGTTCTACTTGTGGAAGATTTCTAGGTGGATGTGCTACTACAAAACCTAATGGCAAAAAATATTATTACTATAAATGCAAAAAATGTAAAACAAACTACAAGGAAGAAGAAATTAAAAATGGATTACTTAAAACAAGCTAAAGAAGCAATTAATAAGGTTTCAAAAAGTGAAGGATTATATAAAGAACTACAACTGGAAATTAAATACTATAAGGCACTACTAGCAGTTAGTGATGGAAAAGATGTACAAATAAACTATTTGAGCAACAAAGTTAACAAATTAGAAAATGATTATTCCTCATTTAAAAACTTTATTATCCAACTCTTACAGGGATTAAAAGATATTTTTAGAAACATTTTATTGTTTGGAAAAGACAAAGAAAAAGATATAGTTATAACTCAAATCAAAGATTGTTATGATAACAACTTATATAACGATTCTGATATTACTTATATTACAAAAGATACATCTAAAGAAAAAGAAATGATTCAGTATTTAGAAGAAAAGGACTACGATATTTTTTAATTCGTAGTCCTTAAATACTAAATGGTGTCAATTTAGTAAACACACTTGTACATTGACATAATCAATGAACGTGTGAAAACAATAAATTGTTTTAAGTCGTTAATAAAGTATTAAAATTTTATAAGAAATATAGTATAATATTTTTGACAAGGGAGGTTTATTGTATGTTATTACCAAAAAGAAAAGTTAATTGGAAATTAATGCTTGAAAATTTATTAAAATATGAACAAAAACAAAAGAAAACAATTCCTGTAGCTTTAAATGATAAAGTTGATGAATTTATAAATTGGTATTTTGAAAATATGGTGAGAGGACATTATACGGATATTAGAGAATATCATCAGCCAATAGAAATGAGAAATTTTATTGAAAAAATGGCGGTATGGTATGAGCTTAGATATCCAGACTATGAAATTAACAGATTAATGCCTGGATCTGGTCAAGAAAATATTGAAATTGATGATGTTATGTTTAATAGCAATAGATACATAAATGAACAATTGGATGAAGATTCGGATGTAAGAGTTTTAGATTGGGATGAATTCTATAATACTAAAACTTTTATTAATTCATTACCTTCTGATGAAAGGTGCTTATTTCAAAAACCAAGATATAGAAATTTAGTATATTTAGAACCTAATCGTATGAGTGCACACTTGCATTTAACTTTCAATGGAATTGTTGAAAAGTCAGAAGGACTAGGAGCATATACACAATTTAAAATAAAAGATAAAGAATTACAAGGTATGCATGTTAAAACCGTAGTTAAAATATTACAAGAAAATGGAATTGTTTTGTCTAGTAATAACGAATTAGAAGCAACAGTTAATAATGCAGAAAATTGGATTTATCAAAAAGAAGAAATGCTAAATTGTGTTATGTACAGAATAATTGAAAGAGGAGGAAGTAGAATTGGACCTCGCAGAGCATTCTTATTCGCTAAAGAATTTGGAAGAAATATAGATATCCCGATGATGTATGGTGTAGATTATTCTGATCCTGGATTAAGAAGATTTATGAATGAATATATAAAAGCTGGGGGCTCTAAAGATTTAATATGTTATGTTGGTTATTTTTCAAGAGCAAGTAAAAACGAAAAAGTAGATATAGTATCAATGCAAGAATTAATTCAATCTATACACAATGATTGTGTTACAAAATATACTCCTGAAGAAACCGAATTACATCAAAGAATGGTCAATTCACTAGCTAATCAAATAGATAAAGATGGAATTAAAAAAGAAGAAGTAAAACAATTAAGATTACAAAGAAAATTGGAAAAAAGTAGAAAAAATAGTGTCTAAATTAAAGTTTTATGATATATTATAGTTAGTTAATGTTTAATTACTAACTATTTCTTTTGCTCAAAGAGTTGTTGTACTTCTCTTTCTCGGGCACCATAGGGAAATTAGTCGAACTAATCGACTTTAAATATATGAAGGGGCTGTCGTGAAACGAATTAATTAGTTTCTTGACAGTCTCTTTTCGTTTACATTTCATTGCTACACATTTGAAAAGAATTTTCTATTTCTTTTAAAAACTCTGTATCGTTTAATTTTTCAAATTTCTTTAGAGACTTATTGGAATAATATACAATTATTTTTTGATCTAAATTTTCTTCTTTATCAAATTCCCAGTAAGAATTAAAAGGTATTTCCTGATTATTAGCAACTCTTGCAACACTTTCACCGTATTCCCAATTGCTGCGCCTTTTATTATATATATTGATTGTACTATGAAAAATAATATACTTAGTGTTATTAATTGTTCTTTCAATATAATTCGTATTTAATACGCTACTACCAATTATGGTGTATGTTAAAGCATTTTCTTTAAAGGAACATTTCATAGTTCTTTCATCGTATTTAATGTCCATCTCATAATAATTGTAAATACAAATTCCTAAAAAGATAAAAAGAATAAGTAAACACGCTAAAGAGCCAATGATTTTCAAAACTCTATTTAACTTTTTTTGGTTGACGATATTCAAATTAATAATATTTTCTTCTAATTTTTCTTGATATTCTTCCTTTTCTAATTTTTCTCCATTTAATAATTCATTTATTGTTACATTAAGTTCTTTACACAAAGATTTTAGAATAGAATAATCTGGTAATCTTCGTCCATTTTCCCAATTAGAAATAGCTCGATCAGTCACCCCAATTTTCTCCGCTAATTCTTGTTGTGTTATTTTTTTAGCTTTACGTAACTCACTAATGAACTTCCCAATTTTTTCTTGATCCATATTTTAACTCCTTTCATAAATAAATTATACAGCATATATTTACAAAAGTATCCAAACAAAACGTGGAGATTAAAATATTTGTATTAAATTTTATTTTTAAAATAGGTTATAAACATAAATATAATATAAGTAATAATTGCAAAAATAATTGTATAGTTTTCTAATTTGAATTCAGGTTGTTTCATAATAAAGTATGATATAACTTCAGCAACTAATATTGCTATAAAAGTTACTAAAATTTTAATAACATTTCTCTCACCAAATAAAGAAAAAAGAATAGATACTAAAATTATATATATAGGTATTGCGATAATTGCGCTAATAAAAGTTGAAAAACAAATGTTATTAACAGGTACTTTCTTAATTAACATAATAATCTTTTGAGTAATTCCCCCGATTAATATACTTCCAAATATAACTTTCGAGTGTTCCCATAAGGAACTATTTACTGGAGAAAATATACTAGTAAAAAAGTTGGGGAATTTTTTATATAAAAACATTAGAGGTAAAGAAACCAAAGAAGCAACAAATGTACCTATTATTTTGAATTTAAGTATCCAGGACATACAATCACCTTATTTTTAGTATGAGTAAAAATTAATATTTAATTCTTTAAGAAAAAGATTTATAATTGTACTGGGTGTAAAAATGAATAATTACAACGATATATTAAATAGATTATCTAAATCAAAGTTTCGCAAGTTTTTTCATCTTAAAATAAAAGATTTTGAGTATATTCAAAATAAAGGATTAGACACAATAAAAAAACATGCTTATGATTTTATTGGTAGCAGACTAGCTCCCGCAGTAATTCCCGACGATGGCAAACAAACACCAATGCGTGGACATCCAGTCTTTATCGCCCAGCATGCTACAGCCACTTGTTGTAGATCTTGTCTTTATAAATGGCATCACATACCTAAGAACAAAAAGTTAAACCAAGATGAAATAGACTACATAGTAAATATAATAATGATGTGGATAAATAATGAGTTATCCACACAAAATAATAGAAATATGAATATTTAGTGAAGTTCGCAATTTTTGTTGACAAACAATATATATCTGCATATAATGGTTCACGTAGAAACTGTTTTTTTGAAAACTAAGTAAGGTGTATTAGGATGAAAGAAAATATTGGTAAAATAATGTTATTTATGAAAAAAACTAAGATTAAGTTCGATGAAGAGATTACTAATGTTGCTCGTAAAGTTGGTATTAGTAAACCAGAAGCAGATGTCTTGCTTTTTTTATCGAATAATTCTGAGCTTAATCGCGGTTGTGATATGGTTGAAATCCGTGGTTTTTCTAAAGCTTATGTATCTAAAGGTGTTGGTAAACTCCTTCAAAAAGGATATATTTCTTTTGAAACAGATACAAAAGATCGGCGTTATCAACATATAATTGTAAATGACTCCGCTAAGCCAATAATACATGAGCTTAAAGTTGTCGAAAAAAGAGTTTTTAAGAAATTATGGGAAGGAATAACTGATGATGAAAAGAAAATGTTTTACTCAGTTATTGAAAAAATGACAAAAAATATTTAGAAAGGAAATGCGTATGTTTAAATTATTAAAGAAATTAAAAAAGAAAGATTGGCTGTTAATTTTACTTTCTACAGCCCTTATAGTTTTTCAAGTTTGGTTAGATTTAAAACTTCCAGATTATATGTCTCAAATTACCCAATTAGTGCAAACTGAAGGTAATCAAATATCTGAAATTTTGGTTGAAGGATCTAAAATGCTTCTATGTGCCCTAGGAAGTTTAGCGTCTGCAGTAGTAGTTGGTTATATTGCATCCTACATCGCTGCATCTTTCTCTAAAACTTTACGTAAAGATATTTTTGAAAAAGTAGAAAATTTTAGTGAAGGCGAAGTTAAAAAGTTTTCTACTAGCAGCCTAATTACTAGAACTACTAATGATGTTACCCAAATTGAAATGTTGGTAGCCCTAGGTTTACAACTTTTAATTAAAGCCCCAATTACAGCAGTTTGGGCTGTTTCCAAAATACTTAATAAGAGTTGGCAGTGGAGTGCTGTTATCGGTGGTGGCGTATTAATACTACTAATAACTTTGATTTTCTTGATGTTAATAGTTTTACCAAGATTTAAAATTGTTCAAAAATTACTTGATAAAATCAATGGTGTTACTCGTGAAAATCTAACTGGTATCAGAGTAGTTAGAGCCTTTAATGCTGAAGAATACCAAGAAGAAAAATTTGCCAAAGTTAATAACAAATTAACAAGTACGCAATTATTTAATCAAAGAATGTTTGGCATTATGCAACCAGTAATGTATTTGATAATGTATTTTTCTACTCTAGCAATTTACTTCATCGGTTCTTATATGATCGATGCTGCCCTAATGAGTGAAAAAGTAGCTATATTTGGTGACATGGTTGTATTCTCATCTTATGGTATGCAAGTTATTATGTCATTCTTGATGCTTGCTATGATATTCATCATGTATCCACGTGCTGCAATTTCTGCTGATCGTATTAATGAAGTATTAGATGAAGAATTTGCTATAATTGATGGTACAGTTACTGAAAGTGATCCAAAACTCGCCGGAACAGTGGAATTTAAAGATGTATCATTTAAATATCCCGATGCTGATGAATATATTCTAAAAGATATTAGCTTTAAAGCCAAAAAGGGAGAAACTATTGCCTTTATCGGTTCAACTGGTTCTGGTAAGTCGACACTTATCAACTTAATTCCAAGATTCTATGATGCAACTGATGGTGAAATCATCATCGATGGTGTAAATGTTAAGGATTATAAGTTAGAATATTTACATAATAAAATTGGTTACATTCCTCAAAAAGCCGTAATATTCAGTGGTACAGTTGCTGAAAATGTTTCTTATGGTGATAATGGTAAGGAAGAAGTAACTCGTGATGAAATAAAGAAAGCAGTAGAAATAGCTCAAGGTAAAGGTTTTGTTGAAAAGATGCCTGATAAGTATGATTCATATTTAGCTCAAAGAGGTACAAATATCTCTGGTGGTCAAAAACAAAGAATTTCTATTGCTAGAGCTATTGCTCGTAATCCCGAAATCTATATTTTCGATGATTCATTCTCAGCTCTAGATTATAAAACCGACTTTACTTTAAGAAAAGAATTAAAAGAACATACCAAAGATGCTACAACATTTATTGTTGCGCAAAGAATTGGTACAATCATGAATGCTGATAAGATTATTGTTCTTGATCAAGGTTCATGTGTAGGAATGGGAACACATGAAGAGTTATTAAAAACTTGTGATGTGTATAAAGAAATAGCCCTTTCCCAACTTAGTGAGGAGGAACTTAATAATGCCTAGACCAATGGGAGGAAAAGGTGGCCAATCTTTCGAACAAGCTAAAGACTTCCGTGGGGCCATGAAAAAATTAGTACATTATTTAAATAGATTTCATAAATTGTTAGTTATAGCCTTTGTTCTTGCAGCAGTAAGTGCCGTGCTTTCAATTATTGCTCCGGATCGACTAAGTGATATGACTGATCTTATTTCTGATGGCTTAGTTCCAAATATTAGTGAGTCTACTGTTACCGAAATAATGTCAGATCCAAATATATCTAATGAAGATAAAATGGAATTTACTTCCATTATGAGTGGCATAACTGAGGATAGCACGTCAAGTGAAATATTCGCTGCAATCGATGAAATGCCTGAAAGTATCCAGAAAATCGTTAAACCTCAAATGGATTTTGCTGCCATCAAATCAATTGCCGTATTCTTAGCAATTGTCTATGTTGCTAGTGCTATATTTAGTTTTTTCCAACATTTCATTATGGCAACAGTATCCAACAACTTTGCTAAAGAACTTCGTAGCAAAATTATAACTAAGATTAATAAATTACCACTTAGATACTTTGATCGTAATTCAACTGGAGATATCTTATCACGTGTAACCAACGATGTAGATACAGTTGCCCAAACAATGTCTCAAAGTATTGGTTCTTTAGTTGGAGCAATTACCTTAGTAATCGGTAGTGTCTTAATGATGTTTATTACTAATTGGATCCTTGCCTTGTGTGCAATTGTATCAAGTTTACTAGGTTTCTCAATTATGTCCATTATTTTGAAAAAATCTCAAAAATATTTCGTTGAACGTCAAGAAGAACTTGGTAATATGAATGGTCATATTGAAGAAATTTACTCAGGACACAATGTCGTAAAAGTTTACAATGGTAAAAGAGAATCAGATGAAAAATTTGATAATTTAAATGATAAAGTATTTAATGCTATTCGTAAGAGTCAATTCTTATCCGGTCTTATGCAACCTATAATGATGTTCATTGGTAACTTCAGTTATGTAGTTGTCTGTGTTGTTGGAGCAGTATTAGTAACAAATGATGTTATATCATTCGGAGTAATCGTTGCTTTCATTGTATATGTTAGATTATTTACTAATCCATTATCGCAAATTGCTCAAGCTATGACTTCTTTGCAATCTGCAGCAGCAGCATCTGAAAGAATATTTGAATTCTTAGAAGAAGGCGAAATGAGTGATGAATCTAATTTAACTAAAGTTCTAAAAAAAGAAGAAGTAAAAGGAAATGTCGAATTTGACCATGTTAAATTTGGTTATGATGAATCACGAATGATTATTAAAGACTTTTCTGCCAAGGTTAAACCGGGACAAAAAATTGCTATCGTCGGTCCAACTGGTGCTGGTAAAACAACCATGGTTAATCTTCTTATGAAATTCTATGAAATAAATTCCGGGGATATTAAAATCGATGGTGTTTCAATTAATGAACTTACGAGAGATAATATCCACGAATTATTCACAATGGTTTTACAAGATACTTGGTTATTCAGTGGAACAATTAGAGAAAACATCATTTATAATCAAGAAAATATATCTGATTATGAAATGAAACAAGTTTGTAAAGTTGTAGGAGTAGATCACTTTATTAAATCTCTACCAAAATCTTATGATTCTTTAATTGAAGACAATGATTCTATTTCATCCGGTCAAAAACAACTTATCACAATTGCCCGTGGTATGCTTGATAAAGCTCCATTCTTAATTCTTGATGAAGCAACAAGTAATGTCGATACTCGTACTGAAGAATTAGTTCAAAAGGCTATGGATAAACTTATGGAAGGTAAAACATCATTTATCATTGCTCACAGATTATCTACAATTAAAAATGCTGACTTAATTCTAGTCATGAATGAAGGAAACATTATTGAACAAGGTAACCACGAAGAACTTATGAAACAAAATGGTTTCTATGCTAACCTTTATAATTCCCAATTTGAGAAAGTTAGTTAGGAAGTGGACAAACATCGCTTCCTTTTTTTTATGTCTCCATATTATATACTGGAGGCGAATTTTATGAATATTGAAATTATTATGAGTTTAGTAACTATTGTTGCAACGCTTATTTTAGGATTACTCGCCAAAAAAGCAACTTGGATATCTGATCATATAATACCTATTCAAAATTTAATCATCGGTATAGTTTTTGCAGTTATATATTATTTTATGACTAAAGATGTTTCAGTTACTATAGCCATGTCTGGTATCATCGCCGGAGGAACTTATGATATCGTTAAAAACTTAAAAGCTCTTACGGATAATACTAAAAATAGTGAAGAAGTTGTTGATAAAGATGGGAGTGTTGGCTAATGAATTATTTAATTTATCCAATTAAAATTATGAATATTACTCAAACATATAAAAATGATTTTTCTCATTCAAGACATACTGTTGGCACACCAAAAGATTATCCTATCGACGACAACTGTGGAGCTACTGGCCCAAATGGTTACTTTTATTGTCCTTGCGATGCCATGACTGTTAAAAAAATATATGGTGTTGGTAGTAGTTCAACCAATGTTTTATGGCTTGAATCGACTACTCCTGTTATTACACCAACATTCACTGATTATGTCACGATTATGATAGGTCATATTGAAGATGCAGAACTAAATAAACTTAAAATCGGTCAAACATTTACTAGGAAAGAACCAATTGCTATCGAAGGCAAAGATGGTTTTGCTACCGGCGAACACTTTCACATAGTTGTTGGCCGAGGAAAATTTAAAGGATCAGGCTGGGTAAAAAATACTAATGATATTTGGGTTATCAACACCACCGGAGGATCAGTTAAACCCGAAGATGCTTTTTTTATCGATAATACCTTTACTACTGTTAAAAATAGTGCAGGTCTAAATTTCTTAGATTTATATATCCCTGATATTGAAGAAGATGACTATTACTATACAACTGCGGAATCTCTAAATATTCGTTTAGGACCAGGAACAAATTATAATGCTATTAACACACTTCCTAAAAATAGTCGTATCAAAGTTCGTGAATTTATTAATAACTGGGCTAGAATCACCGATAAAGAATATGTTGCTAGTAATTATGTAACTAAAAAAGCACCTAGTAAATATTATGAAACTAAATCGACGACTGCAGATTTTCTCAATGTCCGTAGTAAACCTGCTGGAACCATCCTTAAAGTTAAAGCTCCACTCCCTAAAGGAACAACTGTAGCAGTAATGGAAGAAAAAAATGGTTGGACTAAAATTAATACTAATCGTTGGGTATATTCTTCATATGTAAAGTAATATTGCTAAACTTAATAATTTATTATAAAATATAACTAGGTGATGAACATGGGAAGTGTATACAATTTAGCCTTAAATTTTAAAAGAAAGCATCCAGGAGGAATTGCCTGGCGCTTAAAAAAACATTGTGAAGTAGTAGAAAAACATTTGAATCCTAGTGAAAAAGTCCTTTTTGCTTTTGCTGGACAAAAAAACACTAAATTTTATGAACCATTTTTTAGTTGTGTCGTAGTACTTACTAACAAAAGAATTCTAATTGGGCAAAAAAGAGTAGTATGGGGTTATTTTTTAAGTTCTATTACTCCAGATTTATATAACGACTTACTTGTTTATCAAGGACTTGTATGGGGTAAAGTTACTATTGATACAGCTAAAGAGAAAGTAGCAATTTCTAATTTGCCAAAATCTGGTTTAGATGAAATCGAAACAAATATTTCCGAACTAATGATGAGTGAAAAACAAAAATATGCGCATCCAGAAATGGCTAACAAAGTATGAAAAAACATGTAGTTTTATTAATAACTTTAATTTTATTATTCTCCATATTTATATACTTCTATTTTCGTGAATCTTCTTATGAACTAGAATATAATATTGATGGTCTAAATATAATTGAAAAATATGATAAAGATCTAAAAGCATATTATTTTAATATAGAATATCAGGAAAATAATTATGAATTAGTATCTTTAGATAAATATACCACCAAAAGGAGATTAATTAATTCTGTCGAAATTAGTGAAAAGGAGCAGGAAACTTGCTTTAGTTTTCAAACTACTAAAATCAATCTTTATGATATATGTACTAATAACGATAGTTACTATGTGTCAACGGCTAATAATAAAGCCAAATTTAAAACTACAGATACTTATAAAAATATTGATATTGGCCAATTAGATGATAAAACATATCTTCTTTGGAACTACCATGACTTTATTTATTTGAATAATACAACTAAAAAAACATTAAAATTATTTTCTAAAGATGTTTATAATATGCCGTTAATTTATGCTTTTGATAATTACTTGCTAGTACCAGACTATGAACAAGAATATATTTTTGATGAAATATATTTAATAAATACTAAAAATGCTAAAATAACAGATATTAATCTTCGATTTGATGTATATTTTAATAGCTACTTTCTTGGCAATGACAAAAATAATGTTTATTTATACGATTTAAAAGAAAATCAAGAATTTTATATCGACTTAAATAAAAAAGAAATATATAAAACTAATAATAAAATTCTAATTGATAGAGAATGGCAAGATGTAAGCAATCAAAATTTTCAAAAAAATAAGCCAACATTTAGTGAAAGTAAAAGCATATACTTTAGTTTAGAAAATGAAAAAATATATTTAAGCATTCCTGATGGTCAGGCCAAAACCTTAATTTCTAATCGAGAAGTAACTGAGCTAGTTTATAATGAGGGACTAACAGTATATTATATATCTGAAGATGTTCTTTATAAATATAATCCTTATACTGGCGAAGAAGCAATTTTAAAGTATTCAGAATGGAATTTTAACCATCAAAATATGATATTTATCTTCTAAGAAAAATTTATTAACCAAATCTTTCTCTTCTCATATCCTATATTAGGAGTGATAAAATGTTTGATAAGTATACAATAAAACCTAATGATAATTTACAAGATATTGCTAAGAAATTTAATGTTTTGCCCGATGTATTATTAGATATTAACAATATATATTTCCCAGATGAATTACGAGTTGGTATGGAAATCATAGTTCCAAAAAATAAAGAACAATATTTTAATTATTACACCATTGAATCAGGCGATTCCCTTTATAAGATAGCCCAAAAATATAATATTAATCCCACTTTATTAGCAAATTTAAACGGGTTAGATATGGATGATTATATTTATCCTAACCAACAAATACTAATACCCAAAAGTGGTTATAGTTACTATATTACTGCCGAAGGTGATACTTTAGATACAGTAGCTGATATGTTTAAAATTCCCAAATTAGATTTGTTAAACCAAAACCCCACAATTTATTTATTAAAAGACCAAGTGTTGGTTACTAAAAGATAAAATATGGCTATGCACCATATTTTTTTTGTGGTAAAATAATGATAGAAAAGGGTGCGATAGTATGATTTTAAAAAAACCATATGGTTTCTTGATTAAACGATTTCGTATAATTCATATTATTTTAACTTTGCTTACAATTTATATTGCTATAAGCACTCGACATATTCTGACCTTTATACGGCGTTTTATTAGTAGTGGCTATTCAGTTACGGTTGTAGATAATATGGCTTCTCAGTATATTAATTGGCCTATTTATCTCGTAATAGTTTTAGTAATAGCCAGTTTAATAGCTATATTTATTTTGCTCCGTACCAAAAAAAAGCCTAATAAAATTTATCTAGCAGCAATAATATATTATTCTTTACTAATAGTTTTTATTTTTATAGCAGCCTATCTTATAAATAGTTTGAGTGAAGGCTTATGGCCAACAGCTGCAGCTAGAACTTATCGGGATATTGCTCAACTTGTGTATTATCCTCAATTTTTCTTTATATTTGTCCTTGCACTTAGAGCTCTAGGATTTAATGTTAAACAATTTGATTTTAAAAATGATATTAAGGAATTAGAAATAACTGATGCGGATTCTGAAGAAGTAGAACTAAATATAAACTTTCAAACATATAAAGCCGAAAGATTAATTCGAAGGTTTATTAGAGAATTTTATTATTATTATTTAGAAAATAAAAGAATTGTAAACGTAATTTTTATAATTATAATCGCGGTTACATTATTTTTAGCATTTAAAAGTTATGAAAAAATTAAATATACTTATGATGAGGGAGAAGCATTTAATTACAGTGGTTTTAATATAAATATAACTGATAGTATTTTAACTAATGTCAATCAGGCCGGCAATGCAATTGTAGAAGGAAAATATTATCTAGTTATAAAATTTACTATAACTAATAATAATCTCAATGATGCTAAACTAGATTATAGTAATTTAAAAATTTATATAGGCAATGATTATATTAATCCTTCATTAGATATAGGGAACCATTTTAAAGATTATGGAAATGCCTATATGGGACTTACTTTAAAAGCTGGTGAAACCTCTACTTATATTATGTCTTATATTTTAGATGAAAATCAAGTTCGTGATAAATACCGTTTAACAATATATACCGGTGAAGCCCAAAAATCCAAAGATTTTATGGCTATAACTTACAATGTAAATTTAAATCCAACAGATTATTTTGGAGTTGATGTTGTAAGAAATGCTAACTTAAATGAACCAGTTTCATTTTCTAGTACTTTTTTAAACAATACTTCTTTGACAATAAAAAATATTGAAATTGCCAATCGGTATGAATACCAATATGAAAGTTGCTATCGTGATAATTGCCGAAATTATACAGGCTTAGTTTTGGCGGGAACCAATGGTCAAAGCGGTCAAACTTTAATGATTTTAGATTATGATTTTACCATTGATGAAGAAACTTCTGCTTATCAAAATATTAAAACAATTTCTGATTTTACCAACCAGTTCATAACAGTAGAATACACTATTGGAGATACGACTTATAGTGATAACGTTGTTAATTTAACTCCAAATCGAGTTAAAGATAAACTAATTTTACAAGCAACAGACGATATAAAACGTGCTGATAATGTAAATATTTTAGTAACTATTCGCAATCGGTGCTATAAAATAAAAGTTAAATAAAAAAAGCTTGCCGTTGTTTCGGCAAGCTTGCTTTTTAATGGAGGAACCGGCCGGATTTGAACCGGCGATCAAGGTGTTGCAGACCTACGCCTTAGCCACTTGGCTACGGTTCCATGTGTAATAATTTTAATATAAAATAGTCCAAAAGTAAAGGCTATTTGTTAAATTATATGCAAAATAGGTTACTATTCACAGCTAAAATAAATTAAAACACGCAAAAGGGATGCTAATTAGCATCTTCTTTTTGATGATTTAATA
>CALVVI010000021.1 GCA_944363815.1 uncultured Bacilli bacterium
ACACAATTTTAGTAAATGAAAAAGGTAAATAATTATCCGTTATCTACCTTTTAAAATGATATATTTTCTTTAATTCTTCTAGTATTTCATATACAACTGGACAAATACTAGCATTATCAATAATACCATATAAACTAAATAATCTTTCGCTCTTATTGGTATAAGGATAATCCCTACAAGATTCTGGCAAACAATTTTCTGCTAAACAGTTATTATCATCATCTAAAAACTTACATCTATTACATTTAAATGAATATTTACCACTACTATTTATGTCTAATTCTTTACTTATCAATTCTTTTTAAATAATGAGTTTTTAAACAAGTTGGGAAATTATGCTGAATTAATATATGAATATAATTGGCAAGTTGGAGGAATGGAACAAAATGTATTAAATCTATCAAATAAAAATGTATACGATTATGAATTAGGTAATTATAGTTTGAATGTAATATTTAAAGCAAAAGTAGGCTTAATGTATGTAAGTGATTATATTTATTCTTCATCCACATATAAATGGTCACATATAATTAATGATTACGACTATACAGGCTGGATGGATTTTTCTTCTTTAGGATGGACAATAACACCAGCTCTTCCTGGTTATGTATTTGCAATTAGTTCTAATCCGGATAGTGGCTTTGATCGAATTGCCTATGAATTAGCTAGTTCAGAAGGAGGAATGATATTTCAAAATCCTAGGAGTACTTATCCTGTGTTTTACTTAAAATCTAACGTTCAATATATCTCCGGCACTGGCACTCAATCTGACCCTTTTAGAATTGCCTAATCTATGCTATAATACTTCCGACGAAAGGAAGTATTTTTATTATGGAAGATACAATTTGTGCAATATCAACATCTATTGGTATCGGTGCTATTTCGATAGTTCGTGTTACTGGAACTGATGCAATAAAAATATTTGATAGTATATTTGATGGTAACTTAAATGATAAAGAAACTCATACAATTCATTATGGACATATTAAATATAATAATGAAGTAATTGATGAGGTTTTAGTAATGCTAATGCGTGGACCTAAGACTTATACAACTGAAGATACTGTTGAAATTAATTGTCATGGTGGTAAATCTACGACTGAAAAAGTATTGGAAATATTATTATCTTGTGGATGCCGACTTGCTGAACCTGGTGAATTTACTAAACGAGCATTTCTAAATGGTCGTATCAATCTTCTTGAAGCCGAATCAGTTAATGATTTAATTGTTGCTAAAACTGATGCTGCAAGAACTTTAGCCATTAATAATGTTGATGGAATTTTAACTAAAAAGATTAGAAATATAAGAGAAAAAATAGTAAAAATACTTGCTAATATTGAAGTAAATATTGATTATCCAGAGTATCAAGATGAAGTACAAGTAACTCATAATTTAATGGAAGAATACTTAACTGATATCACTAAAGAATTAAAAAGTTTAGTTGATGGTGCTAGAAATGGTCGCATTATTAAAGAAGGAATAAATATTGCGATAATTGGAAGACCTAACGTTGGAAAAAGCAGTATCTTAAATCATTTACTTGACGAAGAAAAAGCCATAGTAACTGATATTCCTGGAACTACTCGGGATATTGTCGAAGGATCAATTACTCTAAATGGAGTAGCAATAAACTTTATTGATACCGCCGGAATTAGAGAAACTGATGACGTTGTTGAAAAAATTGGGGTAGACCGGAGTAAACGTTCTGCAGACCAAGCAGATATTGTATTATTTGTTGCAAATAATAATGAAAAATTGACCGAAGAAGACTTGAAATTACTTGAAAAATATGATTCAGAAAATTTAATAATTTTTGTAAATAAATCAGATTTAGAACAAAAAATAGAAATTCCGGGAAATATTTCCCGGGAAATAATTTGGGGAAATACTATTGATGTTAATGGTCTAGATTCTTTAAAAAATGCTATAAAAAATAAATTAAATTTAGATACAATTGTTAATAAAGATATGAGTTATTTATCAAATATTCGCCAAATAGATTTAGTAAATAAGGCAAATTCAGCAATTGAAAATGCTTATGCTAGTTTAAAAAATGATATGCCTATTGACATGATTGAGATAGATTTGAGAGCTGCTTGGGAATACTTAGGAGAAATTATCGGGGACTCTTATCAAGATGAATTAGTTGATAATATATTTAGTAACTTTTGTTTAGGAAAGTAGGTGAGATTTATGTATGATTGTATAATTGTTGGTGGTGGACATGCTGGAATAGAAGCAAGTCATATTGCTGCCAAAATGGGCAAGAAAATACTTTTAGTAACAGGTAATATCAAAAATATTGGTGATATGCCATGTAATCCATCAATCGGTGGAACTGCCAAAGGGATAATCGTCCGTGAAGTTGATGCACTCGGAGGCCTAATGGGTCATATCGCTGATATTAGTCAAATTCAAATAAAAATGCTTAATAACTCTAAAGGTCCAGCAGTTCGTTCCCTTCGTGCTCAAGCCGACAAAATAACTTATCCTAAAAATATGCAAGATGCTCTAATGCATACTCCAAATTTAACTATTAAAGAAGCCATGATTGAAGATTTAATCATCGAAGATAACACAGTTAAAGGTGTAGTAACTGCCGATGGTGAAAAAATAAGTGGTAAAACAGTTATTTTAACCACTGGAACCTACTTAAAAGGTAACATTTTAATTGGTAGTGAAAATACTCCCGGAGGACCTCATGGTGAAGCAAGAAGCAATCACTTATCAGATAAATTAAAAGAATATGGTTTAAAAATCATTCGTCTTAAAACTGGTACTCCTCAAAGAATTAAAAAAGATTCAATTGATTTTTCTGTTATGCAAGAAGAAAAAGGAGATAAAACACCTTGGACATTTAGTTTTGATTATGAACCATCTTACGATGTAGATAAGCAACAATCTTGCTATCTTTTATATACTAACGAGACTACTCATAAGATTATTCGAGACAACTTAAATAAATCAGCCATGTATGGTGGCTATGCAACAGGTGTGGGACCTAGATATTGTCCATCGATCGAAGATAAAATAGTTAGATTTGCTGATAAAGAAAGACACCAACTATTTTTAGAACCGGAATCACTTTATTATGATGATTGGTATTTACAAGGGTTTTCTACCAGTATGCCAAGAGATGTTCAAGAACTTATGGTTTATAGCCTTAAAGGTTTAGAAAATGCTATCATAACAAAATATGCTTATGCTATCGAATATGATGCTATCGACCCTTTACAAATTTATCCATCTTTGGAAAACAAAGTTATTAAAAACTTATTCACAGCAGGTCAAATAAATGGCACCTCCGGCTATGAAGAAGCGGCAGGTCAAGGTATTATCGCGGGAATTAATGCATCATTAAAATTAGATAATAAAGAACCTTTAATTTTAAAAAGAAGTGATGCGTACATCGGTGTCTTAATCGATGACTTAGTAACTAAAGGAACAATTGAACCGTACCGTATGCTTACATCTCGTGCTGAATTTCGCCTTATTTTAAGACATGATAATGCCGATTTACGTCTTCGCGATTATGCTAAAAAATGTGGTACAATTTCTGATGAACAATACAATCATCTTCAAGAAAAGAAACAAAAAATAGCAGATTTAACTAAGTATTTAAAAGAAAATCACATAAAAATAACTGAAGACAATAAAAATATTTTTATAGAAAATGACATACCAATTCCAAGTAGTAATTTAACATATTATGAACTACTTAAAAGACCAGAAATAAAACTTTCTTTCTTAGAAAATTTTATTCAACTTGATTACAGTGAAGAAGTAAAAGAACAAGTAGAAATAGATGTTAAATATGAAGGATATATTAAAAAAGCATATAAAGAAGTTGAAAAACTAATAAAACTAGAAGAAAAAGAAATACCTGATGATATCGATTATTCATGCGTTACCAACTTAGCCAGTGAAGCTCGTCAAAAACTGGCCAAAGTAAGACCAAAGACAATTGCTCAAGCATCTCGTATAAGTGGTGTAAATCCTGTCGATATCTCAGTACTATCAGTTTATTTAAAGAAGGAATATAACAAATGAATATAGAAGAATTTATTAATGAAACAAAAAAATTAGGAATTGATGTAACTGGTGAACAACTTGAAAAGTTAGAAATATATTGTAATTTTTTACTTGAATATAATACTCATACTAATCTAACAGCAATAAAGAATAGGGAAGAAGTCTATTTAAAACATTTTTATGATTCTCTAACATTA
This sequence comes from uncultured Bacilli bacterium, assembly GCA_944363815.1. Classification (GTDB taxonomy): domain Bacteria; phylum Bacillota_I; class Bacilli_A; order RF39; family UBA660; genus Onthocola_B. The sequence goes on from CALVVI010000021.1 coordinate 4,230, forward strand.
GTAAAATCAATCGATTTAACCAGCATAGAAAATTTACTCGATATTGGTACTGGTGCAGGCTTTCCAGGCATGGTTTTAAAAATATTTTTTCCTAATCTACAAATATATCTAGTAGACTCAAATAATAAAAAAACAAAGTTTTTAAACGAATTGAAAAACAAATTAAATGTTGATAAAGTAGAAGTTATCAACAATCGCATTGAAAATATAACTTCAAGATTTATCAATAGTATAGATGTGGTTACCGCAAGAGCAGTTACAAACTTACCAGTTTTAGTTGAACTTGCTATACCTTTAGTTAAAGTTAATAAATACTTTATTGCTATGAAAGGGAATGCCCAAGAGGAACTCGAAAATAGTGAATATGCCATTACTTATCTCGGTGGCAAAATCGAAGATATAAAAGAATTTTCTTTACCACATGACGCCGGCAAAAGAATGCTTATTACCATTCAAAAAACTCAAAAAAGTGAATTAAATAAATTGCGGCCATATGAAAAAATTGTAAAAAAACCATTGCAAAAATAGTTTATATAAGATAAAATTATAAGAGAATAAAGGGTTGATTAATGTGAATAATACACAGACAGAAGATAAAATATTGCAAGTACCTATAGAAGATATAATTCCCAATCGCTTTCAGCCACGGTTGAGTTTTAACGATGACGCCTTAACTGATTTAGCGGCCTCAATTAAACAACATGGTATAATCCAACCGCTTGTCTTAAGAAGAAAAAATGACAAATATGAAATTATCGCTGGTGAAAGAAGGTACAAGGCTGCCAGGATGGCTGGTTTATTATCTGTTCCAGCTATTATTTCTAATTTAAGTGATCAAGACAGTGCGGAAGTAGCTATTGTTGAAAATGTTCAACGTAAAGATTTAACAGCAATTGAAGAAGCCAAATCATATCAAACACTTTTAGAAAAAGGATATATGACTCAAGAAGAATTAGCTAAAAAAATGGGATTATCTCAATCTGCCATATCTAATAAACTTCGTTTACTAACTCTTGATGAGTCTGTACAACAAGCAGTTATTAAAGAACAAATTTCCGAAAGACACGCACGCTCACTACTAAAAATAAAAGATCCAGAAATGCAAAAAATTTTACTTAATAAAATAATAACTGAGCGATTAACAGTTAAACAATTAGAAGATGAAATAAAAAAAATTAATGGGGTTCAAGGGAATTCAACTCCATCAGTATCAGTCTCTGAAAACTATCAATCACCAACTACAATTAAGGCTGTTTCTGTAATAAATGATATTTTAAATAGTTCAAAAAGTATAGAAGATACTTCAATAACTTCCGTAGATACGATTTCTACAAAACAAAAAGAAGAAGTTTCTACAATACATTCTAATCAAGTAAAAACTGAGCATAATCAAAGCCAAAATGATATTGATGATATACCTTTAATAAGTAACATGCCAAACATTGAAAATATTGTTAATAATGCTGTTGATATATCTTCTTTAAATCAAAATATTTCCAGTAATAATGAAGGAGGTAATATTGTGAATCAAACTCCAAAATCAAATGCACCTTTTTCTACCGCTCCAGAAAAGGTTCCTAATAGATTTTTTAATTTTTTAGAAAGCCAAGCAGCAAACTTAGATCTAGAAGATCCAAATCCAGTTGTTGAAAATACTCAAGCTGAAACATCAACTGCGCCTGTTGATTTGTTAAATAAAACTGATAACATAGAAATGCTAGACGATTTTATTATTCCAGATAATCCAACAGACAATAGTGCTTCTAACAACGATTACTTAAGCAATGTCATTAAAACTGTTCGAAGTTTAAATTTCGACAGTGATAAAGTAGTTATCGAAGAAATGAATCTACCAACAGAATATCACATAACGATTAAAATAAAAAAAGATAAAATTTAAAAATACTGAAAATCACTCAGTATTTTTTTCTTCTTCCCTACTTACATATTGTTCATTAGTTACTCCTGGTTCCGATCCCTTAACATAATAGTATAATGCTGCCTTGCTAGTATCATTAGTAACATTACCAGTAATTGCATCAAGAGGTATTGCCACTACGTTTTTAGGTGTTTCATACCAACTAGTATCGACATCCTTTAACACATATTCAATTGTAGATGCCCATGCATTTTTAGAATTGGTTCGCACTTTAGAAGTTATTGTTTGGTTATCATCATAACCCATCCAAGTCATAACTAATGCATCATGATTATACCCAACTATCCAAAAATCAGTATTAGTTGAACCAGTTTTAATTGCATACTTATTACTAAATTTTGAAGATATTGTTAATGCTGTTGGAGTCGTATAATCTACAAATGCAGCATTACTAGTTGTATTCATCATTTCATTTAATATATAAGTATAATTAGGATTTAAAACCAATTTATTTTTTTCTTCATGTTCATATAAAACATTCCCGTCTAAATCTTCAATTTTTTCGATAAAATATAAGTCTTTTTGATATCCTCCCGAAGCAAATGTAGTATATCCAGTAGCAAAATCAATTAAATTAATTTCACTAGTACCAAGCGGTAATGAAGCCACTTCATTTAACTCCGCCGTAATACCAGTTCTATGGGCAACTTCAATCATAGCATCTACTCCTAAAAATAAATTAGTTTTAACAGCATAAATATTATCAGATAAAGCTAATGCCGCCGCCATAGTTATTTCTTTATTAGCATATATTTCACTAGCATTCGCTGGACTATAAGTTTTTCCATTTGCTAAATTAAATGTTGTTGGTTCACTCGAAAATGTTGAAGACATTGTCATGTTATTTTCTAAAGCCGCATAGTAAAGGAATGGTTTCATTGTTGATCCAACTTGTCTTACACTTTCTAATGCTCTGTTATACTCACTAGTTGCATAATTCATTCCCCCAGTTAAAGCCTTAACGGCTCCAGTGTTAGGATCAACAATAATACTAGCTACTTGAATTTCCTCATCAACTTTATTAGCCAAAATATTTTCTTCCATCTTGGCTTGGCCATCCATATCTAAAGTTGTATAAATTTTTAACCCCCCAGCATCAATTAATGATTCAGGTATCCCCGGAATATTTGCAAGTTCATCCAATACAGCATCTTGATAATACATTAACATTTGTAAGTTATTAGTCTTATTTTGGCCATATATTTCAATGCGCTCTTGAAATAAATTATTATAAGTATCTTCATCAATATAATCGTTATTAAGCATTGATTTAGCAACAATTTTGGCTCTTCTTATACAAGCATCATAATCAGATACTGGATTATAAGCCGCCGGATTTTTAGATATACCTGCAAGCATTATTGCTTCTTCTAGCGTTAACTCACTAGGTTTCTTATTAAAGTAATACGCAGAAGCATTTACAATACCCATATTACCTTGTCCATAATTGATAGTATTTAGATATCCTTCTAATATCTCGTCTTTATCATAATGAACTTCTAACTCGAGAGTTAAAAATGCCTCTTCGATTTTTCTTTCCCAAGTTTGATCAAAATCTAAATACAAATTCTTGATATATTGTTGCGAAATCGTCGAAGCCCCTTGTACAATTGTCCCACTTTTAATATTTAAATACATTGCTTTCATAATTCGCAAGTAATCAAATCCATGATGTTTATAAAAGTTTTTATCTTCAACAGCAATTGTAGCATTGATTAAATACTCACTTATATCTTCGATATTTGCCCATTCATTATTTCTTGACCCTTGATATATAAGTTCATTATTATTGTCATATAAATATAAACTACCACTAGTTTTTAAATCTAGTCTTGGACTAAGATAAGCATAGGTATAAAGTCCAATAATTACGACGATAAAAGATATAAATCCAAAAAGCATTAACTTGAATAAAAACCGTACTTTCTTCAATTTATATCACCTGTAGTTTATTATGTTAAAAAAAATGTAAAATATAAGTGCAAAATTCTATATATTATGCTATAATTATCAAGAAAAAAAGCGGGGTGAAAAAAATGCGCCGTAAAATAGATTGGCAATTGTCCGATAAAACATCAGTTTTAGTTGATTTAAAAGATGTTTATTGTAAATATGAAGAAGATAAATTTTTAGAATTTATTGAATCAGATGTAACAAATTATATAGATTTAGAAAATAAAAAGTATAAACGCTTATCTAGTGAATATACTATGGAAATAGATTTTTTAAATAATATTTGCGCATTTAATTTTCCAACTCATGAAAATTGTAGTTTTGATTGCGAAAGCAATATTGATATAGATGAAAAAAGAGTAATAATAAAATATAAAATAGCAGATGATGAAAAAATAATAACTATAAATATGAAAGAGGAATGAGATGAAAGAATTAATAATTGCTGCTTTGCAAAAAAGCATTTCCGATATGGGAATTAATTACGATGGGGTTATTGAAATAAGTCGTCCTAAACAAAAAGAAAATGGCGATTATGCTAGTAATATTGCTATGAAACTTGCAGGAATTATGCATGATAATCCTATGAATATTGCTGCATCTTTGGTTGATAATTTTAGTTGTTCACAAGTTACCAACATTGAAATTAAGGCACCCGGTTTTATAAACTTTTTTGTAGCCAAGGATTACTTATTAGAAAACTTAAAAAAAGTTTTAGTTGAAAAAGAAAATTATGGACGAAGCAACATTGGTAATGGTAAAAAAATAAATATAGAATTTGTTAGTGCTAATCCTACTGGTATCCTTCATTTAGGTAATGCTAGGGGTGGTGCTTATGGGGATTCTCTTGCTCGTATAATGCGCTTCTGTGGCTTTGATGTAACTGAAGAATATTATATTAATGATGCCGGAAACCAAATCAATAATTTGGGGGAATCAATAAAAGCCCGTTATTTTGAAATTTGTAAACAAGATTATCCAATGCCTGAAAACGGATACTTTGGTAAAGAAATAATTGCTATGGCTGAAGAAATTTATGCCGAACATCAAGATACTTATTTAGATAAAGATATTGAATTTTATAAAGAATTTGGTACTCAAAAAATGTTAAATCGTATCATTGCTGACTTAAAAGAATATGGTATCAATTATGATGTATTTACTAGTGAAAAAGCCATCAGTAAAAAATATGATTTAAAAGATATAATAAACAAATTATCTCAAAATGGCTATACATATGTTAGTGATGGTGCTACTTGGTTTAAATGTAGCAGTATATTTGATGATAAAGACCATGTGTTAATTAAAGAAGATGGAACTCTTACTTATTTAGTCCCTGATATTGCATATCACTATGATAAATATAATCGTGGCTACGATAAAATGATTGATATCTTTGGAACAGATCATCATGGTTATGTTGCTAGACTAAAAAGTAGTGTTAAAGCTCTAGGTAACGACCCTGATAAACTAGAAGTAAAACTATTACAACTAGTTCGTCTTGTGGAAAATGGTGAGGTTGTCAAAATGAGCAAGCGTACTGGTAAATCAGTTACTTTAAAAGAACTAATTGATGAAGTTGGTGTCAATGCAGCTCGTTATTATTTTTCAAGATATAGCCTTGATACCCAAATGGATTTTGACCTAGGCTTAGCCAAAAGTAAGTCTAACGAAAATCCTGTATTCTACGTATCTTATGCTTATGCGAGAATATCATCAATTTTAAGAGAAAAAGATACTAACAATATTCCTGAAAAATTTGAAACATTAAATAGTATTGATACATATAATGTGTTAGAAAAAGTATATGCTTTTCCAGAAGTAGTTGAAAATGCCGCTTTAAAAGAACTTCCTCATTTAGTTACTAACTATGTTTATGAATTAGCAAATCTTTTTCATACATATTATTCTAAAAATAGAATACTTACTGATAATGAACAAGAAACTATGGAAAACATCTTGTTAATTAAAGGAATACGTCAAACAATATATAATGCATTAAATTTAATTGGGGTAATCCCACCAGAAAAAATGTAAGGAGGACAATTATGAAATTAAGTGAAATACCAAAAGAGGAATTAGAATTAATGGGTTATGATGATATTGCTGCAGTAATACTACAAGAGTCTGGCAAAAAGATGAAATTACAAGACATTTTTAAAAAAGTTTGTAAAGCCTTAGAATTACCAGATAGTGTTGTGGAAGATCAACTTATGGACTTTTTTGAATTAATGTCAATTAATAAAAAGTTTATTATGTTAAAAAATGGTTATTGGGATCTTCAAACTCGTCATAAATTAGATATTGTTATCGAAGATGAAGAAGATGAAGAGGAAGAAAATATCGTTGAGTCTGAAGAAGAAATTGTCGAAAATCCTGATTCTGAAGATATTTTTTACGATAAAGACGATGAAACAGATGATGTTGATGATGATGATTTGGCAGATTTAGTTGTAATTGATTCAGAAGACGAAAATGCGCTTTAGCTTAATTTTTCTTAAATAAATATTAAAAGGAGGAAAATTATGTTTAATAGATTAGAAGCAATTGTAAAAAAATATGAAGAAATAAAAGAAGAATTAGTAAAACCAGAGGTATTAAGTGATTTTAATAAATTAAGAGAATTATCTAAAGAAGAAAGTGACTTAAAAGAAACCGTAGATGTCTATAATGAATATAAAAAAGTAAAAGATAATTTGCAGCAAGCTCGTGAGATGGAAAATGATCCCGAGTTAAAAGAAATAGCTGAAGGAGAAATTGAATCATTAACGACTAAAGAAGAAGCGTTATATAAAAAACTAGAAATTCTCTTAGTACCTAAAGATGAAAATGACGGAAAAAATGTTATCATGGAAATTCGTGGTGCTGCTGGTGGAGATGAAGCCAACATATTTGCTGGAGACCTTTTCAGAATGTATTCTCATTATGCTGATGCTAACGGTTGGAAAATCGAGGTTATTCATGAAGTTGAAGGAACCAGTGGTGGCTATTCCCAAATTGAATTTATGGTAAAGGGAGACAATGTTTACTCTAAATTAAAGTATGAAAGTGGTTCGCATCGTGTACAAAGAGTACCTGTTACAGAAACTCAAGGTAGAGTTCATACATCTACTGCTACAGTTTTAGTAATGCCAGAAGTTGAAACATCAAATATTGAAGTTAAAGAAAGTGACATTAAAATGGATGTTTACCATTCAAGTGGAGCTGGTGGACAATCAGTTAATACTTCCAATTCAGCCGTTAGACTTACGCATATTCCTACAGGAATAGTTGTAACTTGCCAAGTTGAAAGAAGCCAACTTAAGAATCGTGAAAGAGCCATGAATTTACTAAAAATTAGAATAAATGAAGAAGCTCGCTTAAAAGAAGAACAAGAACTTGGAGCAGCAAGAAAAAGTAAAATAGGTACCGGAGACCGTTCAGAAAAGATAAGAACATATAATTATCCTCAAAATAGAGTAACAGATCATCGTATCAATTTTTCTATCATGAGTCTAGATCGTGTAATGGATGGTGACCTTGAACCAATCATCGAAGCATTACAAACAGAAGATTTAAAATTAAAACTTGCTGGAGAAAAATTTGAATAGACCACAAAATATCAACATTAAAGATTGGCAAATATTAAAAGAAAAGTATCCTAATAACTTAGAACAAATTGTAAGTAAAATAAAAAGTGGTTACCCAATTCAATATTTAATTGGCGATGTTGAGTTTCTGGATTGTCTAATTGATGTTGATGATAGAGTTTTAATACCCCGATTTGAAACTGAGTATCTTGTATCCCTTGTAATCAATTATGCCAAAAAGCATTTTAATCACAAGATATCAACAATCGATTTAGGAACTGGTAGTGGTTGCATCGCTATCGCGTTAAAAAAGCACTTAAACTCTCAAGTTGCTGCTGTAGATATTTCTCTTGATGCCCTAGATTTGGCTCGAAAAAATGCTCTAAAAAATAACATAGAAATAGAGTTTATCCATCAAGATATGCTAAGTGATTTAAATGATAATTATGATATTATTATCTCTAATCCGCCATACATTCCTCATGATGGATATGTAGAAGATAAAGTTTTAAAATATGAACCACATTTAGCTTTATTTGCGGAAGATAACGGACTATACTTTTATAAACAAATTATCAACAAGCATTTAAAAAATCTAAATAAACCAGGGCTTATGGCTTTTGAAATTGGGGATAACGAATCATCAGACTTGCAAATGTTTTTAGATGCTAATATTAATTTGAAATATGAATTTGCGAGTGACTTAACGGGCCGAACTAGATATTTATTTATTTTTAATGAATAAAACAAGCAATGATTACGCAATATTATTTTAGGTGATAATATTGAAAAAAATAATCATTGCTTTATTTTTTGTAACAGTTCTTTTTTGCTTATCAACTGAAACATCCGGAGAGGTTTTAATACCTAGTAATGCTATAAGATTTCGTATTATTGCTAGTAGCAATTCTTTAGAAGATCAAGACACTAAGATAAAAATCCGCAAAGAAATAGAACCTATTTTTGCAGAAATCATGGAAGAATCAAAAACAAAAACAGATACCAAGAAACTTATTAATCAAAATATGTCTAAATTTACTAGTATCATAGAAAAATATAATGTTAATTATGATATCAATTATGGTCAAAATTACTTTCCGGAAAAAGAATATAAAGGGATTATTTATCCTGAAGGTAATTATGAGTCTTTAGTTATAACTTTAGGCTCTGGTTTAGGAGATAACTGGTGGTGCGTCTTATTTCCCCCATTATGTCTTCTTGAAGCATCTGAAGAAGAAAGCGCTTCTTCTAATTATACTTTATATGTTAAAGAGGTTTTAGAAAAATTTTCTTAAAACAGCATATAATTCATTAAGGTGATTATATGCAAGAAATAGTATCCATTTTGTTAATAGGAGTATCTTTATCAATGGATACTTTTTCTTTGTCTTTATCTGTAGGTTCAATCAATAGCCAAAATGGCTTTTTAAAACTACTACCATTATTTGTTGGAATATTTCATTTTTTTATGCCGTTATTAGGAAACTTTATTGGTATTAACTTAATTCGGATTCTAGACATAGCGAGCAATGTTATTTTAGGTGTAGTATTAATAATACTTGCAATTAATTTGGCTATTCATTATTTTAAAGATGAAACTACATCAATCAGCATTAATTTTTGGGGCTTAGTATTTTTCGCTTTAAGTGTTTCTATTGATAGTTTTTCCGTGGGTTTAGGAATAAACGATATTACCTCTAATTATATTTTAGCTAGCACTATTTTCGCTCTATGTAGCACATCATTTACCTATCTTGGCATTGTTATAGGTAAATATAGTAGTAAACTTATAGGTAAATATGCTATTATTTTAGGAATATTTTTATTGTTGATTTTAGGAATATTTCATCTTTTTATTTAAAAATGGTATAATTATCTTGGTGGTAATCATGATAACATTTGATGATATAATTAGTGAACTATGCAAAGAAAAAGAAATAAAATTAACTAACATATCTAAAGATTGGATAAAAGTACTAGAACGCGATAATGAAATTCACTATATTATATCTCATAAATTTGATCTTAATAATAATTCCGTTTCTACAATTTTAGATGATAAATATGCTTTTTATGAACTAATGGAATTAAAAAATAATCCTATAATTAAACATCATATAATATTTCGCAATTATCAAAAAGACAATATTAAAAGTTTATTTGAATTATATAATCATAATTTAGTTATTAAAGCAAATTTAGGGACGTGCGGCAAAAATGTCTTTCATTCAACTAATTTAGATGAAATATATAATTTATTAGATAAATTATTAATAAAAAATTATTCATTGAGCATATGTCCATATATTAATATCAAAAATGAATATAGGGTAATAATCTTAGACAATCAAATATTAATAATGTATGGTAAAATAAAGCCAGTTGTTTATGGCGATGGTGTAAAAAAATTATCGGAATTATTATTAGAATTTAATCCTTACTATTTTAAAGATAAAAAGATTCCAAATATTATCTTAAAACCTAATGAAAAGTATGAATATGGATGGCAATTTAATTTATCTCAAGGAGCTAATATATTTATGGATATCCCTGATGATTTAACTAAAAAAATATCTTTTCTAGCTAAAAAGGTAGCTAAAGAAATTAATGTTAGGTTTTGTAGTATTGATATTATTCTAGATTCTAATAATAGGCTTTATTTAATGGAAGCAAATAGTGGCGTTATGCTGGATAATTTCATGAATATTCATCCTAATGGTATAAGTATTGCTAAATTTATATATGGAAGTGCTATAAATAAAATGTTTGCAAAATAAAATTATAATGGAGGTAAGTATGAAAAAAATTATTATTGAAGGAAATCACCCATTAAGTGGTAAAATCAAAATAGGAGGAGCTAAAAATAGTGTTGTTGCTTTAATTCCTGCTGCAATTATGGCCAAAGGAAAAGTAAAAATATCCAACGTACCAAATATATCAGACAAAGATGCTTTGATTGAAATACTAAAGCTTTTAAATGTGGATGTTAAAAAATCAACAGGTATTATCGAAATAGACGCATCTAATATTAAAAATTGCTTAATACCAGAATCATTAAGTAATAAACTTCGAGCATCATATTATTTTATGGGGGCGTTACTAGCTCGTTTTAAAAAAGTTGAAATGTATTTTCCGGGTGGATGTAATATTGGCTCTCGTCCAATAAATTTACATTTAAAAGGATTTGAAGCTCTAGGAGCAAAGATTACTAAAGAAGATAGTAAATATTTGATTGAAGCTAGCGAACTAAAAGGAGCAGATATAATGCTTGATTTTGCATCTGTTGGAGCAACAGTAAACTTAATGATTGCAGCTTCTATGGCCAAAGGAACAACACATATTATGAATGCTGCAAGAGAAGCTGAAATAATTAACATAGCAGAATTATTAAACAATATGGGTGCTAAAATAACCGGCGCCGGAACTGAAGAAATTACCATCGAAGGAGTTTCTGAATTGCATGAAGCAGAAATAAAAGTAATACCTGATCGCATTGAAGCAGGAACTTACATAATTATGGGAGCATTACTAGGGGATAATTTAACTATCGAAGGGATGATACCTGAACATAATATTGTTTTACTTAACAAATTGCAAGAAATGGGAGTCAATTTTAAACTTCAAAATCATAAAATTATTCTTAACAAATCTAATAACTTAAAAGCAACTAGTGTTAGAACAGCAGTATATCCCGGATTTCCGACTGACTTAGGTCAACCAATATCTGTTTTATTAACTCAAGCAAATGGAATTTCATTGTTTGAAGAAACAATTTGGGAAAATAGAATGGGGCATGTTAAATATTTAAATATGATGGGAGCAAATATTGAGGCGGAAAGACAGCATGCTCGTATTACCGGTCCAACTCCTTTACATGGAGAGAATATTATAGCTACTGATCTTCGAGCTGGAGCAGCCTTAGTTACGGCTGGATTAATAGCAGAAGGAACAACAGTTATAAATGATGCTGATCATATCCTAAGAGGCTACGAAAGAATTATTAGTAAATTATCTTCAGTTGGTGCTAATATTAAAATTGTTGAAGTATAATGTAAAGAGAAATCTTTACATTTTTTATTGGGGGAATTATGAAAAGAAGATATAAGCTTTTATTAATAATTATCATTGGCTGTGCAGCTACTATAATAATAAATTTAATAACATTTAAAACTCAAATTAATCTTGTAAGCATCGGTGATGGTTTTAGTCAAGGAATGACTCCTTATAATGTCGCAGGACCAAGTTTTAACGATTATTTAAAAGATAAATTAGAGAGTCAAAATAAATTAGGAAAATATAATAATGAATTTTCTAAAGCTCATCTAAGTATTCATGAACTAAATGAATTTTTAGAAGAAAATTATTTAGGAAAGTTTACCAGAATACCCATTAAACAAACTATTGCTACTGCAGATATAATAACTTTAAGTATTGGTTTAGATGAGTTTGCAGACTTGTCTTTGCAAAATAATTTTGACACTTCCGCTGAAGAAAATTATGTAAAAGAAGTTGAAATATTTTTAAATAACATTCGTGAATTTTACGATAAAAAAATCATTATCATCGGCCTTTATCCAGCTTATAAATTTGATCAAAAAGATGCTATTGAAATCAATAATCAATTAAAAAAACTAGCAGGCAAATACAACTGTTTATTTTTGGATATATTACCTCTTTATTTACATGAAGAATATTATTTAGATAAAACAAGTTATTACTTAAATTATCAAGCTCATAGGCTCATCGCAGATAAATTATTTACCATGTTAAAATAAAATTATATTGCAAATAATTGTTATTTATGTTATTTTTAAAACGAGGTAAAAATGAAAAACAATTTTAGCAACTTTATCAAAATAATTTTTATAATAATTGGTGTGTCATTAATAATAGGTTTAGTTTTTTTTATTATTACTAAAAATGATTATACTGCTAGTTCTAATAATAAAGTGTCTTCTTCTAATGATAATAATATTAATTTAATAGCAGATAATTTAACTCAAATATTTTCTTATATTAATAACCCATCTTCAACAGATAATTATGCATGTCAAATATTACACCAAGATATTGGATTTAATATTGATGAAAACGAAAATTTTTTTGCTTATTATGCTCCAATTATTATGGATTGTATATATCAAAAAAATTATCCATTATTACCACTTTCTAGTTCCAAAAGTTATAAAATAATTAGCAAAACAGAATTGGATACGTATGCGAATTACTTTACATCTTTAAAAGAATTTACTCCAATAAAAGAAATATATACAGATGAATATATTTCTTCATTATCTTTAGAAGACAGTTTAATCTATCAAAACTATTTAAATGATTCTTATTATATTGCTTATTCAGTAGATGAAAATGCACCTACAAATAAAATAAGTTATAGCTTAGAAAGAATAATTCCCGAAAACGATTATTATATAGCTTACATTACTGCCACATCTACAAACGTTTATAGTGCTGAATTAAAAATAACTATTGAAAATAATCACTGCCGATATGGCGAATTGATTTTTTATTAGATTTTTG
>CALVVI010000022.1 GCA_944363815.1 uncultured Bacilli bacterium
ACCTTTCATATAACAATTATATCATAGTACGTATATAGTACGCAAGACTAAAAAATAAAAAAACTAGGATTTATGGGACCTAGTGCAGGATTTTTTACTACAAGTGTCAAAGATGGGTCTATTAATATTTTGTTTTTAATTTTATTTTTAAATAGGATATATTTATATATTAAAATGATAGCTATAGAAAAGCATAAAACAAATATTAAGGTTTGTTCGTTAGACATATAATCACCAATTTAAAGTTAACATGAAAAAATTATTTTGTAAATACTTTTATTTAAGCTTAATTTTCGGTATAATGAATGAGGAGTGGTTAACATGCGTTTAGAATATAAATTAAAATATAAAGATCCAAATACTATGGCTCGTTTGGGAGAAATAACATTTAATGGTAAAACTTATGAAACGCCAATGTTTATGCCGGTAGGAACTAATGCAACAGTTAAAACATTATCTCCAGAAGAGTTAAAAATGATTGGTTCTGGAATAGTTCTTGCTAATACTTATCATTTATGGCTTAGGCCTGGGGAGGATGTTGTAGCATCTGCTGGTGGTTTACACAAATTTATGAATTATGATGGACCAATTTTAACAGATTCGGGAGGATTTCAAGTGTTTTCCTTAGCTAAGCCTAAAGATATTACGGAAGAAGGAGTAAAATTTAAAAATCATTTAAATGGCGATGCTTTATTACTTACTCCGGAAAAGTCAATTGAAATTCAACAAAAACTGGGAAGTGATATCATGATGAGCTTTGATGAATGTGTCAAGTGGCCAAGTACCCATGAATATTTAGAAGAAAGTGTAGAGAGGACTTTAAGATGGGCTCGTCGTGGTAAGAATGTAAAGAGTAATAATGACCAATTATTATTTGGAATTGTTCAAGGTGGAGAATATCCAGACTTACGTAAACATTGCGCTTTAGAACTGGTTAAAATGAATTTTGATGGTTATTCAATCGGTGGTACTAGTGTTGGGGAAGATAAACCGACTATGTATAAGATGGTTGAATATTCAACACCTTACTTGCCGGAGGATAAACTCCGTTATCTAATGGGAGTTGGAGATCCAATCGATTTAATTGAAAATTCTATGCGGGGAATAGATATATTTGATTGTGTTTCCCCAACACGTCTTGCCAGACATGGACACGCTTATACCAAACATGGTAAAATAAATATTAAGAACAATAAATACAAAACAGACTTTACTCCGGTAGATGAATGTGATTGTTATGCATGTAAAAACTATACTAAAGCTTACATAAGACACTTAATTGTTGCCAATGAAACTTTTGGAGCAAGACTTTTATCAATACATAATATTTATTTTCTGCACAATTTAATGAAACAAATTAGAGAAAACATAAAAAATGGGACTATTAAAGAATTTAGAGATGAATTTGTTAAAAATTATTATGGAGTAAAAGATGAATAAAATATGTATTACTATAACTATTATAATTATACTTTCGTTAGTTGTTGGCCTTACTACATACAAAGTATTAGATGAACATAATGCAAAATTACTATTAGTAGAAGAAAAATATTTAATTGAGACTGCCAAAAGATGTGTAAATGAAGATAAATGTACTGGAGATAGAATAACTTTGCAAACATTATATGATTTAAATTATTTAGATAGACAAGCTAATCCAGTTACTAAAGAATATTATAATAGTGAATCGTATATCGAAAAAAAAGATACTAATTATACATTTGTTAATGTTCTTTAGTATCTTTGTTATTTATACCAACCATACTACCAAAAACCCCTGATAATATTAAAATAAGATAATATATAATAGTAGTAATACTAAATATTTTTCTAGCTGTAAATAAATTAATAATAATTAAGATTATTAAAAATAAGCCTGACATTTTAAGGCCTGAAATATAGCCTTTGCTGAGAGCTTTTTTGCCATTTTTAAAACCAAAGATAAAAAACATAAGAATATTTGATATAAATATTATTAAATTAGTAATAGTAGAATTAACTCCAATTAAATTAAGTAAACTACATATAAAAGTAATAAGTATTATAAATATACAATAATATCCTAAAGTTTTAAGTAAATATTTCATTTTCTCACCTAATAAACTTTATTCTTTGATTAAAATAATATGAATATTACCATAATATAAATGGTGATATAATGGAACTTTTTACCGTGTTGTTTAGGACAATATTTTTCTATTTTTTTGTTTTACTAGCATACCGAATTATGGGTAAAAGAGAAATAGGTCAACTTGGAGTAATAGATTTAATTGTTTCCATACTTATTGCTGAATTAGTGGCAATATCTATTGAAGAGACAGAAAACCCAATATATTTAACAATAGTTCCAATAGCAATGCTAGTAATACTAGAAATAGTATTTGCTTATATATCTATTAAATCTAAAAAGTTTAGAACTATATTTGATGGTAAACCATCATTAATTATTTGTAATGGTAAAATAAATTATAAGGAAATGATTAAACAAAGATATTCTTTAGATGATTTACTTGTTAGTTTGCGCCAACAAGGAATAAAGGATTTAGACATGGTTGAATATGCATTCCTAGAGCCAAATGGCCAACTGTCCGTATTTAAATATAATATATTTAAATTAAAAAGTAGTTATCCTATGGCTTTAATACTTGATGGCTTTGTTCAAAAAGAAGCATTAAAACATATAAGAAAGAGCGAAGAGTGGTTAAGACAAGAATTGGATAGCACAAATTTAACACCCAAGGATATTTTCTATGCCTTTTATAAGAAAAATAAAATATACATTATCAAGAAAACTAAAGTAAAATAGTTGACTTAAAGTAAAAACTATAGTATATTATTAAAAGAAAAAGGAAGCGGTTTTTTAAAATGAGAGACGCATTTTTAGTGCTAGGTACTCTGACGCTTCCTTTTTTATTTTTCTACAAATAAACTGATGTCGTAAAAAATATTACTGTTTTTACTAATTCCTATTCTTATAATGTATCTATAAAATTTCTGATCTATTTTTACTTTCCCTTGAAAATTATTAAATCCCTTTTTAAATAATTTATTTGTGTGAACTAAAGGTGATTTATATTTTAATAGAGAATTATTTATTAAATCATCTATACTCGCAGAAATTCGCATTTTATTGCAATAATCTTTTTCGTATTAATTTTTTTGAATTTGTTCCCATAGTGTATTCTCTTGCAGAAATTCTTGAAAAATTAATTGTAGTATTATCAATAGTATCTTTAATATTAATATAGTTTTTGTTACCGTTAATAATATAGTTGTAAGCAGCAACTTTTATTTTACTTTTGCTAAGCCCCTTAAATATATCTTTGCTATCTTCTATTTTCCAGTACCTTCCATATTTTTTATCATCAACTAATTAATATTTAACTTCATTAGTTAATATAATTTTGTTGTTGAGAATTAAATACTTCCATAAACTTTTAAAGTTAGTAATATAAACTATAAATAATTCTTTTAAAAATTTTAAGTCTAATAAGTGAGTTAATTCATGTATTAGTATAAATAATATATTTTCTTTACTATCCGGATTAATTTTAATTGTTATTTCATTATCATAAGAATAAATTAAACCATTAACAAAATAACCATTAAAATTAATAGAATTATCAAATGTGATGTTAATTGTATTATTCATTGTTCCCCCATAAAAACTAATAAAATTATATCATTTAATCATATTGTTTACAATAAATAAATTCAGCTTTATAAAATTTATTAAAAGGTACTAGAACTTTTTATGTATTTTTGTTATACTATTGTAAGAATAGTAGGGTGAGTCAAAGTGAAACTTATGGATAAAATAAAAAAGAATAAATTATTATACTTTCTAGGAGTTTTAATTATTGGTGTTTTTATTGTTTTAATTGTTCGAGTTACTTATGCTTTTTTAGGGGCTAATATTAATGAAGCACGAGAAAATGTTGTTGTAGATAGTGATACAACTGATAATTTACAATTTTCAATCGGAGATCCTTTAGTAATAAATGCAACTCCCACAACACTTCCGAAAAATGGTGCTAATTTAGTGGATGAATCTGTTGCAACAGCGACACTACTTGCTAATTCTACTAATGATACTGCTGAATATTCATATTATGTTTATTTTACTATTTCTAATAATACATTTACTTATACTGATGGTTCTACTCCAGAAATAATACTTACTGTAACTGGTCCAGATGGTAATCCTGTTACTAATATTGAAGGCCTTACTTATGGAACTTTTAATGGGGTAGCTGGTTTTGATGTTACAACCCAAAATGGGACATTTACAGTTGCTAGTAATTATGCAATCACAGCTAGTTCTTCAACTGATGCAGCAAAACATGACTGGACATTTACTTTAACTTATTTAAACCTAAGTTTTGATCAATCAGGGAATTACGGCAATAGTATGACTACTGAGATAATTATACAACAGGAAGAAATGAAGCCAACTTTAGCTAATTATATAACCAGTTTATATACAACCGATGGAGAAAATGGATTATATTTGCATGATACTGATTTAGCAAATGGAGCTGGAGATAATAGCTACCGTTTTAGTGGAGCAAATCCAAATAACTATGTATGCTTTGGCCTAGGGGCAGAAAGCGAAGGAACATGTCCAGCAGATAACTTATATCGAATCATCGGAGTATTTGATGATGATAAAGATGGTAATTATCAAGTTAAGTTAATAAAATCGGATTATACAACAAGTGCTATACTTGGAACAGATGGTAGAGATTATTATGGAAGTTATGTTGATGTGTGGGGAGAATCATCATATTATAAAGGAAACATGACCCAATCTGATATAGCCGCATATAGATGGAATTACGATACGAGTGTAAGTAGTAGTGGCTCAAATAACTGGATAACAAGTGAATTTAATATAATAAATTTAAATACCAATTATTGGAATTATTTAGGAACAACTTGGCAAAATTTAATAACACCAACAACATGGCATCTAGGGGGAATCACTTTAAATAGTGATACAGCAAAAGAATTTTACGATGGAGAAAGAAATAATGCTGGATATGGAAGTAATCCAACAACATATAGAGATGAAATAGGATTAATGTATCCCAGCGATTATGGGTATGCAGCAAGTCCAGATGCATGGACAAATAATTTGTTCAATTATGACAATTCAACAATAACCGCAAGTAATTGGCTGTACATGGGGTTATGGGAATGGACAATAACTCCGTACTCGTCGGACTCGATTAGCGTGTTTTCCGTGTACTACAACGGCACCTTGAACTACTACTACGCGAACAACGGCTATTCTGCCCGGCCGGTCTTTTATCTCGAATCTAATGTAGCATTACAAGGAGGAAGCGGAACATCAAGTGATCCATATCGCCTTGCAGTGTGAGAACCTTTAAGCCTCCGCCGGCGGCTATTAACCGCGCGGGGCCGCCGCAAAGTGTCAACAAAAAAATGTAATAGAAAGGATGATTTTATGAAAGTATTATGTATTGGGCATTCTAGTTGGGATATAACTGTTCCAGTAGATGATTATCCAACAGAAAATGTGAAATATCGTTTTAATGAAAAGTATGCGGCAGGGGGCGGACCTGCTGGTAATGCCGCATACTTATTAGGTAAATGGGGAGTTGATACAGTTATTGCAACATCTATTGGGAGTGATGACTATGGAACTAAAATTAAGAAGGAATTTCAAAGTGTAAATGTTAATACTGATTATGTAGAAACTAGTTACGAAAAGGATACTTCATTTTCTTTTATCTTGGTTAATAAGAAGAATGGATCAAGAACAGTATTTAATGTAACTAGTGAACATTTACCTTTGAAAAAATTAACTTATGAATTTACTCCAGATATTATACTTACTGATGGGCATGATTATGCAACTAGTCAAAACGCTATAAGTAAGTATCCTCATGCAATAAGTGTAATAGATGCTGGTAGACCAGTACAAGAAGTAATAGAATTATGTAAATATATTAAATATATTGTATGTAGTAAAGAATTTGCAGAAACTGTAACTGGTTTAAAAATGGATTTTAATAATCCCCAAACATTAGTAAATGTCTATACAAAATTACAAAATAAATATCCAAATAGTAATATAGTAATTACTTTAGAAAGTCATGGAGCTTTATATCAAGTAAATAATCAAATAAAGATTATGCCAGGACTTAAATGTAATGTTGTAGATACTACTGGAGCTGGAGACACTTTCCATGGTGCATTTGTTTATGGGCTTGCCAATAACTTTGATATGGAAAAAGTTATTACGCTTGCTAATATAGCTGCTGGATTATCCGTACAAAAAATGGGTTCACGTTTAGCTATACCAGCATTATCTGATGTACTTGATTATTATACTAAGAAGATGGGAGCTACTCAAACTGCCCAAACTAGCCAAATAAATACTCAAGCTCCAACAAATGGACAATGATAACTAGTAAAACTTCAAAATTAGATTTACATGGAGAGATAGTAGCAATGGTTGAAGTATTAGTAAATGAATTTATAAATGATAATAAAAAAATGAAAAATGAATATATAATTATTATCCATGGTAAAAGTACTAATATTTTAACGGAAGAAGTAAGTAAAGTATTAAAGAAAAATAAAGATGTATTAGAATATCATAAAAATAATTGGAATTTAGGTGAAACTATAGTTAGACTTAAAATATAATCCAATTATTTTTCATTTTAAAGGGGGCATTATGGGAGATTTTATTTTAAATGTAATGGAGAGTTTTGGCTATATCGGAATATGTTTTTTAATTGCTTTAGAAAATATATTTCCACCGATTCCTTCCGAAGTCATTCTTACTTTTGGGGGATTTCTTACCACTTACAGCAATTTAGGCCCACTTGGAGTTATAATTAGTGCTACAATCGGCTCTTTGATTGGGGCAATAGTGCTTTATTATTTGGGGTATTTTTTTAGTGATAAACTTGAGAAGTTATTTAAAATGGGTGATATAAAAAAAGCTAATAATTGGTTTAAAGAAAAAGGATGTAAAGCTGTTTTATATTGCCGTTTTGTCCCAATTGTTCGAAGTTTAGTTTCTATTCCTGCTGGTATTAATAAAATGAATATGCCTATATTTTTATTATATACTAGTATTGGAACAATTATTTGGAATACTGTTTTAGTTTATGCTGGGGTATTTCTTGGTGATAATTGGTCTTATTTTGCTGGTGTAATAAGTAGGTATTCTAAAGTAGTGTTAGTTTTTATAATATTGGTTATTCTAGTGCGTATTTGGATAAAAAGAATAAAAGATGACAAAGTAAGACAAAAATAGCTAAATATAGACAAAATCTCCTATAGACGAAGGTATTTTGTTGTGTTAGGATACATTCATTGCCAAGGAGGCTTTACAATGACTATTACAGCAGCTTCAGAAATGGTTTTTAAAACTATTGTTAGCAGTAAAGATGGCAAGCTCATTTTAGAAGCTATACTAAAAAATGTATTTAAGAAGAAAGTAATAATTAAAAGATATTTAAAAGTAGAATTACCTATGGAAGAAAAAGGAAAAAGATTGGATTTATTAATTGAAACTAGTATTGGATTTATAAATATTAAAGTAAATAAAAATGATTACAATAAAGAAAGCATAGTAAGAAATTTTAGATATTTTTGTGAATTTTTGGTTCAAAATGTTAAGAAAGGTAAATGTTATTTAGATACTGATTATATTCAATTAAATATAAATTTTGGAAATAATGTAATGAACGATTATACTATAACTAATGGTGAATTTATAGATGAAGAAAAAACTTCAAAGAAAAACTTTAAGATATTAAATTTATCTATGACAAGCTTATGTAGATTGTGTTGTAATGATCACGAATTAATAAGTAAGTATAGGTATATATTGATGTTGGATAAAACGGTAGATGAATTAGTTGATTTTTATCCAGATGATGAAATAGTAGGATTATATGGTGGTGAACTTATGAGACTTAGTGCTAATGCTAGTTTTGTGAGAATGCTAGCAAATGAAGAATAATAATTATATGGAATATTCATATTTTAGGTTATGATAATGTCGAAATTTGACAAAACATGTCTTTTCTGTTATAATTTAGTTCCATTGTGGAAATACTATGAACGATATGAAAAATTTACACAAATTTGACAAAAAAAGTAGTTTGTGGTATAATGATATTGTTCGAGTAATTAGGGGGTATGGAAAAATGAAAGGATATGTTTTAGAATACGTTTGTGAAAATGAATTTAAGAAGTTGGAAAGAGCATTAAAAAAATATAATATGCTTGCATTTAAAAAATTAAATTTTGATTATTATCCAGCTTTAAGAAATGGTAAGTTTGTTGGTGAAAAAATATCTATTAATAAGAAAAACGGTACAGAAACTTATGAACTTAAACTTCCAAGTGATAAAATGTTTAGTCAAATTCATGGGGAAGTTAAATTAATTTATACTGTTCACAAAAAGGATGAAGTGGTAGTTCTTGAAACTATTACACCTTCAGATATTTTACTTGAAGGACATCGTTCAGAACTTACAACTTATAAAGGTATAATGATATCTAAAGCAAATGCATCTAAAGACATGTTTAAAATAGATTTATTAAATATGTTACAAGATAAATAATTAATGTTGATTCAAGGTTTAAGGGGGTTCCTTGAATCTTTTATTTTGGGATGCTCTAACTTTCTGAGCGTTTTTGTGTAAAAAACATAAAAATTTGCTTGCAACTAATAACTTATTGTGATATTATTATCTTGCATGGACCTCTAGCTCAGTTGGTTAGAGCAATCGGCTCATAACCGATCGGTCGAAGGTTCGAGTCCTTCGAGGTCCACCATTTTATTTTGCAGGTATGGCGGAATTGGCAGACGCGATAGACTTAGGATCTATTGGATTCATCCGTGGGGGTTCAAGTCCCTTTACCTGCACCAGTTTTAGTTAATGAAGGAAGTCTTGTTAAAGATTTCTTTTTTTTCCTTAAATTGACTTTAACCTGTTATAGATCATACATTGGCAAAATAAAATGGTGGACTTCGACCGATCGGTTATATTTTTTTAAAAATATAGTATATTTGACTTTGTTCGACAAATTTTATAAATATTATCCTTTATAATACCATATCAGGGGAAATTTTATGGACGAATTTGCGGAAGTAATCGAAATATTTAAAGAAATTCAAAAAGGGGGATATATAAAAGGGGTGTATCTAAATAAACTAAACGCCGGAGGACTTATTTTAGAGTATTTATTTGGTAAAGAAGTAGATAATAGATATACACCTGACTATAGTGGTGTTGAGTTAAAAACTAAAGCTCGTTTTAGTCATTATCCATACACTTTATATTAAGTTCTCTTCAATTATTAAAAGAGCAAATGAACTTACGCTTAAATTTGAAATATAATAAAATTGTTGGTAAATATATCAGAATTTGAAAAAAATTAACTCTTCACAAAAATTTCACTATTTTACCATTTCTTTTTTCCAAAAAGTGTGGTATCATTATTCGCGGAGGACGAGGTTAAATGTTTTTTTGTTTATTGATCATTAACTCTTTTACAAACCTTTCTATAATATAAATTATAGTCTTATAGTTCCTACAATATTAAAGTATTAAAGTTTTCTTTTAAATATAAACAATATAAATTTAAAATACTGCTGTTAGTACCTCCATCCTCCAAGATAGAAGTTTGTTCTTCTATCTTTTTTCTTGGATAAAATTAAATCTTGATAATAAAAAAATGATAGTTTATAATTAAAATAGTAAATGGATGTGGGAAAATGAATGAAGTAGAATTAAATGAAAAGTTGTTAAAAGAACCTGATTCTTTTTGGAAATATTTTAAAGATTGTAAAGACTTTGACGAACTTTTAAAACTTGCTAAAATAATATATAAGGAAAGAGTTGTAATTCCTACAGATTGTCGGGGTAAATTAAATAACTTTTTAAATAAATGTATAATGGAGTTTGTAAGTTTTAATGTTGATTATCAAGACAAAGTTTTTTTAGTGGAATTAGCTTTAGAAGGCAAGAGAGATATCAATAATTTTAAGAATATTAAAAGTTATAAGCAATTGCTATATTCCCTTCGTTTTGGAGATGTTTTACCTGCTTTAGCGGGTTTTATTAATAGATTATCTGTCGATATTCTAAAAAATATGAATATTAAACATTTTTTTGAATATCGGGATATTTTATTATCTAAAGGATGTACAGTGGAAGAAGCAATTAAATTAGATTTTCAAATATATAATATTTTAGGATACTTTCGAGGTAAAGATTTATTAAATAATAAATATGGGGAAGTTGATATAGAACATTTAAAAGGCTTAGTTAATCAAATCGATTTAAATGATATTACTTATCAGGAAAAAGAGCCCCATGTTAATGGAACAATTATTAATTTACTGATGGCTGAAAACTATCATGTAATGCGTACTCCATTAGAAAAATATTTGCGAGATGAAAATAATGATGCGGATATTGATTTTGTTAATAACTTAGCTAAAATCTTAAAAAATTGGGATTTAATAGTTCGAGAATATACTAAGCGGGCTAATATGTCAACTTTAAAAATGCGTTTAAATATTAGTACTATTAACGAGATAATGGAAGATTTGAAAGAGGTTAAAAGGAGTATTAAGAAAAGTGATAGTTTGCATGGAGCTAAAAAAAGGAGATTTTTAAAAATACCCGATTTTAAAGATGGCGATGAGCCATTGTTAAATTCTGATTTGTTTGATTATATTGGAGTTTCTAGGAAGTATATGTTAAAACCCGAAAAAGCCTATGATAGAGCTGTTTTGCTATCAAGAGATATGAATGGTAAATTTACCAAGAAGTTTCCGGATGTTACAGTTCATAGTGGAAAATATAAATTGTTTACATTTCATCCTCAAGATCGCGATATTTTAAGTGCTGGTTTTCGAACAGATAATTGTTTTATTCCTCAAGGAACAGCAGATGGATTTGGGAGTGATGGAAGCTTATTAATGTATTGCGCAACTAGTCCATATGGCGGAGGCATCGAAATTCGTAATGATAAAGATGAGACACTAGCTTTTTCTCCGATACTTCGTAATGGTAATGTTTTAATGGCTTTATCTATTGAAGGAGTTGATTTAACTTATGCTGAAAAAGATGTGGTTAAAACTATACTAGATGCTTGGGCGAGCGAAGTGATAAAAGAAAGTAGCAGCAAAGAAGAAAATGATGGTATTAAGGCTGTTGTAACTGCTTCAATATTTAATATTAATGAAGGAGTATATAAAGAATCATTACCAGCTGATAAAAAATTTCATATTTATGATATTAAAGATAGTGAACTATCAAAGTTTTATCTTGTTAATCCTCACCGAATTATTGCTTTAAAAGAAGGCTTTGATGTGGATGATATAACTTATGATATTCCAGTAAATGTAGATTATAAATATGAAACAGAAGAATATTTAAATAATTATAATATAATAAATTTAAGTGGGGTTGAATTAAGTTATATTAAAGACATGATTAGTTTAGAAGATCGAATTGCTGAGAGTGTAAATATTCGCATAAAAATGCTTCAAACACATCAGGACGTTGTTGCTATGGAAATGCTTAGGCAAATAAAAGAAATGCGGGGCGAATTTTTGCAAAAATATCAAGAGTTATTGGCTTTATCTAATAAAGGAAAAGACAAGTATAGCATTTATTTAGATGCTTTAGAAGTTATTAAAGATATTAAATATCCCGAAGATTATATCGATTTAAATTCTTTAATAAATATTTATTTTACAGATACTTGGTTTATTGCAGAAGATAGCAATGGTCTTTGGCATAGCGCAGCAGTTGGAGAAAATAAACAATACGATGTTTTGCTCAATAATTTAGGAGCTAATATAAATAGAGGTGGCAGATGATAGGCATAATTACTTATATGGATATTAAAAATAAGCATGGTTATATTTTGGGGGCTGATGGAATAGAATATTATTTTGAGTTTAGTTCTTTGGATTTTTCAGAAAACATTTTGGAAGAAAAATTACCAGTAAGATTTCAACCTAGATTCAAGGAAAAAATGGCTTATGCTGTTGCTATTTTTCTAGCTTAGCAGGTTGCACTAAGGATAAATATCTGATAGAATTAATATAAATATGGAAAGTGGTGTTTATGGATTTTAATAAAACGAGTGTGTTTAATGTTCAAGAATTACGTCAAGAATTAATGTTGATGATGATTAATGAAGTTGTAGAAGCTTTAGAATTTAAAGGCTATAATGCTACAAATCAGCTGGTAGGATATTTAACTAGTGGAGATTTAAAATATATTACTAGTTTTAATGATTCGCGTAAAAAGATTAGTAAGTATGATCGTGGGGAAATATTAATGGCTATTATAAATGCCTATTTGGGGAAATAATGCGTTATTTAGGTTTGGATTTAGGAATTACTAGTTTAGGAGTGGCAATTAGTGATAAGACAAATACACTAGCTAGTCCATTCAAGTTAATTAAATTTGCTCGTGAAAATTATGATGAAGCTTTAGAAAAATTGTTAGAAATAATAAAGACTGAAGGAATAAACACCGTTATTTTAGGAATTCCTAAAAATATGGATAATTCTTTAGGATTTGCTGCTCAAAGAAGTTTGAATTTTAAAAGAATGCTCGAAGAACATAATATAAAAGTAATATTAGAGGATGAACGTTTAACGACAGTAGAAGCTTTAAATATTATGAAAAATAATGGAATGAAAAAAATAAATAAACAAGAAAAAACCGACATTTTAGCGGCGGGGATAATATTAGAAAATTTTTTGAAGAGGATAGAAAATGAAAAAAAGTAATTTAATTGTTGAAGTAGGGGAAGGTAAAGAGGTTTATGATTTATTATTTAATGTAGAAGCTGGTGAAAAAAACTATATTATATATACTAAAAATGAATTGAATGAATGTGGAGACATAATTGCCTATGCGGCTAGTTATGACTATTCAAATGGGTCACAAAAGATAAGCCCAATTGAAGATGCGGATATTTTAGAATTTTTAGATGTTATTTTATTACAAATTCAAAGTAAAATGAATAATGGTGAAGTTGATGAATAAGAAAAAGAAAAGAAAAATTATTATTACTACTTTTAGTTTAGTGCTGATTTTTATTGTTGCTTGTATTTTGGCTGTAATCTTTAGTTTATCTGCTCCTGGTAGTAGTGATGATATAACTTCATTTACAGTTAGCAGTGGAGAAAGTAAGCAAGAGATTGCTAGTAATTTGAAAGATGCTGGGTTAATTAGAAGTAAGTATGCTTTGCTTATGTATGTGATGCTTAGTGGAAAACAAAATATTCAAGCTGGGGTATATGAATTAAATAGGGGAATGTCTGCACCAGAAATATTAAATGCTTTAGTTAATGGTGAAATTGCTGGTAGTGAAAGAGAAACTGTTAGTATTACCTTTAGGGAAGGAATTGCTTTAAAAGAATATATGCAATTACTAGCAGATAATACTAATTTAGAATATGATACAATTATCACAGAAATTAATGATCCAGAATATTTAAATACATTAATAAATGATTATTGGTTTTTGACAGATGATATATTAAATGACGAACTTTACTATGGTTTAGAAGGCTATTTATATCCGGAAACTTATGAGTTTTATGTTGATACTACATTTGATAGTGCAGTTAGAAAATTATTAGATGGAACTGATAAGATTTTAGGAAGTATTCGGGAAGAAATAAATGATAGTGAATATACTATTCATGAAATAATAACGATGGCATCAATTGTGGAAAAGGAAGCTTTAAATGCAACCGATAGAGCAATGGTTGCTCAAGTTATCAATAAAAGAATTGAACTTAATATGAACTTAGGAATGGATGTTACAAGTTATTATGGCGTTCAAAAAGATATGAAAGAAAGTCTTACGATGGTTGACTTAAATGATAATAACCCTTATAATACTCGTGTTGCAACATTTTTAGGTTTGCCAGTTGGCCCAATTTGCAACCCATCTTTGGAAAGCGTTGAAGCGGTATTAAATCCTGCAGATACGGATTATATTTACTTTTATGCAGATATTATAACTGGTAATGTTTATTTTACAGATGATTATAATGAATTTTTAGAATTTGAAAGATTATATGGTTAGGTGAAAAAATGAAAGAACATATTTTAGAAATGGAGAAATATGCAATAGATAATAATATCCCAATAATTGAAAAAAAATCAATTGCATTTATAATGCGTTATATTAAAAATCATAATGTTTTAAACATTTTAGAGATTGGAAGTGCTATTGGATATTCATCTATATTGATGGCTTCAAGTAGTAAAGATGTTATGGTAACGACTATTGAACGTGATGAAGCTAGATATATGGAATGCTTAAAAAATGTCAAAAAATGCGGTATGGAAAAGAAAATAAATGTTGTATATCAAGATGCTTTAGAGCTTAATTTGAGTGAAGAATTGCGATATGATTTGATATTTATTGATGCTGCTAAAGGACAATATACTAAATTTTTTGAAAAGTATAAAAATTACTTGAATCCGGGGGGAGTAATTATTACTGATAATATTCATTTTCATGGATATGTAGGAGAATCTGATAAACTAGATAAAGGTAATTTAAAAAGCTTAGTAGAAAAGATAGAAAGCTATGTCGATTTTTTAAAGAATAATGAAGAATTTGATACTGTCTTTAAAGATATCGGTGATGGACTTTCAATAAGTACGTGGAAGAAATGAAAAAGTTAGTTACTGTTACAAATGAAACAATACTTGATGATTTAAGAAGTAAACCAGATATTACTTTGGTATTTCCTCTTAAATCTTTTTGTGTTGGGTATCCTTTAGAATTCGAAGTATCAGATATTACAGATTTTGTTTTGGTAAACCGAATATTAGATGATTTTGATTTGGACAAATTAGCTAGTCTTTTAAATGGGAATAATATAAAGGGGATAATATTTGATGATTTGGGAATTATAGATATTGTTAAAGATTTAGATATTGAAAAAATTCTTTTATTAGATCACTTAGCTACTAATACTAAATCGATAAATTATTATTTAGAGTATGTAGATAGCGTGGTAGTATCAAATGATTTGACTGAAAAAGAGATAAGAGATATTGCTGCTTATGCTAATAAGCCTTTAGTTGTAAATGTATTTGGTTTAAAGACGTTAATGTATTCTAGAAGATTACTTTTAAGTAATTATTATGAATATTATAATTTGGAAAAGAAAACAATTTTAAATGCTAATATTGATGATAAAGGATTTAAAATTGTAGAAAATAGTTATGGTACAAAGTTTTATACTGAAAAATATTATGATGCTTTTAAGTTGTTGGATTTAAAAAATGTTTTATATTTTTGGTATGAACCATTATTTTTAGATAATGCTAAAATTAAACAAGTTGTGTTAAATAATGATTTAACAGGTATACCAAGTGATGAATTATTTTTGAATTTGGCAACATTTTATAAAGTGGGTGGTGAATAATGCCAGAATTACTTGCTCCAGCTGGAGATTTTGAAAAATTAGAGTTTGCTTATCTTTATGGGGCGGATGCTGTTTATTTTGGAGGTCAAGATTTTAGTCTGCGGGCAAATGCTAAAAATTTTTCTTTGGAAGATATAAAAAAAGCTACAGAATATGCTCATAGCTTAGGTAAGAAAGTCTATGTTACTGTAAATATTGTTTTTCATAATAATGATTTTACTGGCTTAGAAGAATATCTTAAATATTTAGATGAAGTTTTAGTTGATGGCATTATTGCTAGTGATATTGCAGTAATAAAGCTAGTGCAAGAATTAAAATTAAAGCTTAGTGTTTGTTTATCTACGCAAGCAAGTTTATTAAATACTAGAGCTGTTAAATTTTGGAAAAAATTGGGGGTTACTCGTGTAGTACTAGCTAGAGAAGCTAGTCGAGAAGAAATAAAAAGAATTAAAGATACGGGAATAGAAGTGGAAACATTTATTCATGGGGCGATGTGTACTTCTTTTAGTGGGAAATGTGTTTTATCAAATTATATGACTCTTAGAGACTCTAATCGAGGTGGATGTGCACAAGTATGTCGGTGGAATTTTAATGTCGAAAATAATCCGGATTTAACTATTACTCCGAAGGATTTAAATATGATTCCTTTTATTAAAGAAGAAATTGCCATGGGTATTGATTCTTTTAAAATTGAAGGAAGAATGCGTTCAATTTATTACATTGCTACGGTAATCGATTCTTATAGAAGAATGATTGATGCTTGTTTGAATGGGACTTTAACAACAGGAATGGAAAAATATTATTTAAATATTTTAAATAGATGTGCTAATAGGGAATCTACTCCCCAATTTTATGATAAATTGCCAGGAGTGGAAGAACAATACTATAATGGACGGGAAGAAGCATCTAATCAAGATTTTTTGGGTTTGGTAGTTGGTTATGACGAAATAAATAAAATGGTAATTGTTGAGTCGCGTAATTACTTTAAAGTTGGAGATGTAGTGGAATTTTTTGGACCAAATATGGAAACTTTTACTTACAACATTAATACAATATATAATGAAACTTTAGAAAAATTGGATGCTTCAAGACATCCTAAAGTTTTAGTCAAATTGCCATTGGACGAAAAAATTGAAAAAAATAGTATGATGCGTTTAAAAGTATTTGACAAAAGAGATTTTTTATAGTAACATTATGAACTGATAATGAAATAAAAAGGAGATAATAAAAATGAAAAATGATAAATTTATAATGACTGCTGAAGGTTATTTGGAAGCAGAAACTGAATTAAATGAACTTAAGAATGTACGCCGTTTAGAAATAATTGATGCTATTAAAGAAGCTAGAGCTCAAGGAGATTTGTCGGAAAATGCTGATTATGATGCTGCTAGAAATGAACAAGCTATAGTTGAGGCTAAAATTCAAGAACTTGAATATAAGCTTGAACATGCTGAAATAATTGATAATACTGATAAGAATATAGTTAATTTAGGCTCTACCGTAACTATTTCTTATGATGACGGAGAAACTGAAGAATATAAATTAGTTGGTTCAATGGAAGCAGATCCATTTGAAAACAAAATTTCTAATGAATCTCCACTTGGTATAGCATTACTTAAGCATAAAATTGGTGATGTTGTAGAAGTGGCTAGTCCAAATGGTGGGTATAATATAAAAATTGAAAAAATTGCTTAAAACTAACTAGCTGGTTAGTTTTTTTCTTAAAATAA
>CALVVI010000023.1 GCA_944363815.1 uncultured Bacilli bacterium
TTAATTAACTTTCTTTGTTCATCAGTTGGATATAATCTTAAAATGTATCCTTTTAATATTGTCTGCATAATGCCCCCCTTGAATGATAAATCAATTGTACCAAACAAATGTATGCGTGTCAAGATTTTTTTTCAGAAAGTATGACTTTCCTGTTATATAAAAAGGAAAAAAGGAAAGATTTTAATTTCTTTCCTTAACTTTGTATTCTTTACGCATTCCTTTGATAAAGTTAAGTTTTGCTCTTCTAACTTTACCTTTTTTAACAACTGTTATTGAATCAATTGTTGGGGCATTAACTGGGAATATACGAGAAACTCCAACAGTACCACTTTTCTTACGAACTGTAAATGTTTCAGAAACTCCACCACCACGTTTAGCAATAACTAAACCCTCAAATGATTGAATTCTTTCTTTTTTACCTTCTTTTACCCAAACATCAACTTTAACAGTATCCCCTACTCTAAATTCAGGAACATCTTTACGAATGTGTTTTGCATTAATCTTATCTACAAGATTAGCCATACTCTTACCTCCTTATATACTCACCTATAATCTTATATTAAATACAGCGGATTATATACCTTTTGGGTCCATTTGATTATAACATAAGTCATTAATTTATGCAATATTTAATTGTTTTGCAAACGTATGTATGATATAATTTTATTAGGAACATTTGATAAGTTGGGTGGAGCCAAACTTCTAAAAAGAAGGGAGGCGATAGTTTGACTAAAAAGGATTTTTTAATTCTATCTTTAGTAATGATTATCTTCCTTTTATTATTTTTACTATTCGTAGTATTAAAATAAAAGAATCCACCTAACTCAGCAATGATTTAGGTGGAAACCAATATACAATTGGCAACACTCAACATGTGCAAATCAAGTGTTCCTTTTTTATTTTATTCAAGTTTCCTTGACATATTCATTATAACATAATTGTTTTTTGCTTTCAATAAGTTATAATCCGATTTTATTTTTTATATGTTCTGTCTTAAAAACAGAGTATAATCTAGCATGTTTTATAATTTACACACTAGATTATATACTTTCATACTCTGTCGATAATATTATGCGATAGATAATCGATAGGGGTCCTAGATTCTTTTAAATTGGGCAATATTAATCAAAATCCACCACCACTGCGGCCGCCACCGCCGAATCCGCCGCCTGATGAGAATCCGCCACCAAAACCGCTACCACTACTCATGCGGGATGAAGCATTCATCCGATTAATAGTCATTTGCGAAGTATTAATAGCTGAATGCATTGATGAGGTTATTACATTTGAAATGTGAATATTAGTTATATAATGTACTGTATAATAATCCATATTCATATTAGCAGCGCTAAATTCAGCTATTCTAACATTCATTACTTTTTCAACCTTATCAGCTAAGCCAAAAATGGTAGCATAAACTAAATATCTTTCCCATAAGACAATCTCTGGTAATTCTTTAATACTAAAATTACCAAAATCATTTAAAAACTTTTTAAAGGCCATCCATCTAGCATAATGTTCTATTCCTTTTTTAGTTTTTTTACTAAATGATATAACATATATCATAAAAATGATAGCAAATAAAATAGTTACTATACCAGGGATAAATTCAATATTATTATGAGCTATATAGGTAATAAGTAATATAGAAAAAACAAGTAATATTAAAGGAATCCATAAGTATTTTTTCTTTTTTTCAAAAAATTCTTGGGCTTCACAGTCTTTAATAACTTTAGTTTTCCAGTTGGTATAGCTATTCATAAATGTTTGACATGTTTTGGTATTACTAGCATATTTTTTTAAAGTTGTAGTTGTAAAACTAGCAGTTCCTTTAGCAACATTATTAAACAAGAAATCTACTAAAGAATTTTCAGTATCATTCAATTTATCTCTACTTATCAATGTGAAGCGATATTCATCTTTTACCTCCGGTATTGCTTCTACCTTAATATTTTTCTTATAAACTAAATTCATAATCGATGCACTTAAAGCATTTTCAGTGATTTGCCTATGTAATAAGTAATCTATGACTTCTACATTATAATCATCAATAAATTCTCGGTTGTATTTTAATTTAAACATTGGCTTTCTTTCTCGGTCATATTTGATATATACAAATATAAAAGCTCCCACTAAAGCTACGTAAAAAATAACCGTTCCAACGATAGCAGTAGTCATTTTTCCCCTTATTTCTTTTCTGATGGCATTAGCTTCTTCAGCTAAAAATGTTTCATTATCAATTATGTCTGCAAAAGATTGACTACTATATTTAGTTATATTATTAACTAAGTTTTTAGCAAACGTAATTCGAATATCTAAAGTTCCATAGGACTCTAGAGAGGGAATTTCAGCATAGACTATTGAATTGGTATTACTACTAATTTCATTAATCTCACCTTCTAAAGGACCATGAGCCCAAAATCGGAAGTAATCACTATTATCAAGAGATGGGAGGGTAATACGAATATTTAAATTACCAATTTCATCAGCTAGTTCACCACTAAAAAAATTCCAATAAAATTCAGCAAAATCATCATGCATTGTAACTATACCATTGATTGTGTAGTCTAATCTAAAAACATATTTTCCTTTATTAAGAGGGTGATACATTCTAATGCTATAACCATCCATTATTGTATCAACACTATATTTTAAATCTTCTCCAACTTCAGCATAAGTTACTTGATCAAAGCTTTCAAATTCTTCATAAAAAGTATTATAACTTATTCTATTTGCCTTTAAGCCTGATACTTTAATATCACTTATATT
This sequence comes from uncultured Bacilli bacterium, assembly GCA_944363815.1. Lineage (GTDB taxonomy): Bacteria > Bacillota_I > Bacilli_A > RF39 > UBA660 > Onthocola_B. The sequence continues at coordinate 2,770 of CALVVI010000023.1, forward strand.
ATCGGCTTTCATAGAACTCTTAGTACTAACGTAAGATAAATTCATCTCATAACCATTTAATGAACCGTTTACTAGAAATATTTCTGAAACGGCAACATCACCATTTGCTAATATTTGCGCATCAATATAATAAGATTCTATATCATAATTAACATCACTAGCCAAAGTAATAATTGGCATAATTAGAAATACTAATAAACTAAATATTAACTTTTTCATAATCCACACCCTTGTTTTAAAAAAGACGTTTGCACGTCTTTAAAATTTAACTTGAACATTTTCTCTTTCAGCAGCATCTGCTTCAAAGAAAGTTTCTTGTTTAAATTTAAATATGCCAGCTATAATGTTACTTGGAACCATTTCAATTTTATTATTGTATACAAGTACTGTATCATTATAAAATTGTCTAGCACTAGCAATTTTACTTTCAGTTTCTGTAAGCTCTGTTTGCAAATGTTGGAAATTAGTGTTAGCCTTTAAATCAGGATACGCCTCGGCAAGAGCAAACAATTTAGAAATAGCTTGTTCTAATTCTCCATCAGCTTTCATTTGAGCTTCTGGAGTTGTTGCAGATACATAAGTGTTTCGAGCTTTAATTACAGATTCTAAAGTTTCACTTTCATGTTTAGTATAACCTTTAACAGTTTCAACTAAGTTGGGAATAAGATCAAATCTTCTTTTTAATTGGACATCAATTTGCGCCCATTGATCTTTTACTCTATTTCGCAAATCAACTAATTTATTATAAGTTGAAATAGCCCATACTATAATAATTAAAACTATTAACACTATTACACCAATTATAATCCATGTCGTCATAATATTTATCCTCCTAAAAACATTTTATCATATTTTAATATTTTATAAAATAGTTTTTAATCTCTTTACATAAATTAGATTCTTAAAGGATTAAAATCTATTTCTAAATAATTATCTTTATTATTTATAAATATGTTATCTAATTCTTTTAATGTTTGTATTAATAAACTATCAAAGCGATATTTAATAATTATTTGCATACGATATTCATTATTAAATTTAAATACTGATGCTGTCGTCGGACCTAAAACAATTGTCTCTTTATTTAAATTATCATCTAAATATTTTTTTGCCTTTTGGGCATTTTCAATAGTTTTACCATAATCTTTTCCTATTACTTTAATACTCACCAGATAATAATATGGTGGATACTTTAAATTTTTTCTAAATTGCATTTCTTGTAAATAGAATTTATCATAACTATTGACTTTTACACATTCTATTACATAATTATCTGGATTAAATGTTTGAATTATAACTTCTCCAGGCTTGTCACTTCTTCCCGCTCTACCTGCAACCTGACTCAATAAAGAATACGTTACTTCACTACTCCGGTAGTCAGGAATATTTAAAGACGCATCAGCATTTATCACTCCAACTAATGTTACTTTTGGAAAATCAAGGCCTTTACTAATCATTTGCGTACCTAATAATATATCATATTTATATTCTTTAAAGTCATTAATAATACGTTCATGCATTCCTTTGTTTCTAGTTGTATCTTGATCCATCCTTACTACTCTAGCATATGGATACATTTTTTTTAACTTTTCTTCTAATTTTTCAGTTCCTAAGCCATAATAGTTTAGGCTTTCTTCATTACATTTAGGGCATCTATCAGCTTTTTTTTGATGATATCCACAATAGTGACATACCAAATTATTGGTAGATTTATGATAAGTAAGTGTTATATCGCAACTAGGACATTTGTAGGTGTAGCCGCAATTGCTACAAGTAATATAGGTGGAAAAGCCGCGACGATTGAGAAGGAGTATAATTTGTTCTTTTCTACTCAATTTTTCTCCAATCTTATTTTGTAAAAATTCACTAAATATCATATTTCTTTTTTTCATTTCTGGTTCCATATCAATTACGTGAATTAAAGGAAGTTTAGCATTACCTACTCTATTTGGAAGTTTTAATAGTCTATATACTCCTTTGTCTGCTCGGGCTTTACTTTCAAGGGTTGGAGTAGCACTACCAAGCACAACTGGAATATTATTATATTTCCCCCGATATATGGCTATATCTCTAGCATGATACCGAGGATTATTATCCTGTTTATAACTACTGCTATCTTCTTCATCGATGATAATTATTCCTAAATTTTTTAAAGGAACAAATACTGCACTACGGGTACCTACCACAACATGTACTTCCCCACGCAATATTTTTAAGTACTCATCATACTTTTCTCCTTCGGATAAAGATGAATGAAATATTGCCACATCACTTCCAAATGCCTCATAGAATCTCTTGGCAATTTGTGTAGTTAAGCCGATTTCTGGAACAAGCATAATTGTTGTTTTCCCTTCATCAATGCATTTTTCAATCCACTTAATGTAGACTTCGGTTTTACCACTTCCCGTAACACCATATAACAAATACGTGTCGTGCTTATTAAAGTCAACTCTTTTATATACTCTTTCTTGATCTTCGGTGAGGTGCTTCTTAACTACTTCACTACTATCCTTATTAATACGGTACTTGCTCACTTTTTCAATACTTATTATTTTATTTTCTTCTAAAATTTTAACCACTTCATTAGATACTTCTTTTTTATTTAACTTACCTATTTCTAAAATATTATTTATGGCTTTTATTTGAGCAATTCTTCTGGGATATTTACATATATATTCCATTGCTTTTAATTTATCAGTTAATATTAAGTATTCGTCATATTTATCATAATTATGTTCCTGCTTCTTTATTTTTAATGAAGATGGCAGCATTGTTTGGTATGCAGTTATTAGTGTACACAAAGTAATGCTTGATAAATATGAACCAACATCTATAAGTTCTTTGTTTAATACTAATTCTTCGTTATCAATCCTAATTATTTCTTTAGCTTCAAATCCTGTATCGTTATTATTTTGTAGTTCCATGACAAAACCAAATACCTCAGATTTACCAAAAGGTACATATACTTTCATTCCTACTTTAATTTTATCTTTTAACTCATCAGGAACTTTATAAATAAATGTTTTATTTAATGTTTTAACCCCATATTCTATTATTACATTTGCATACATAGTTACACTCCATATATCTTTTTATCGCTACCTTATCATAGCAAAATTTAATTATATTGTCCATAATTTAGAATATAAATTGTAATGCAAACATCTATTCAATTACCTAGGTATTACTTTCTATTATACCAAAAACCTCGTTTTCATTTTAGATAATAAACGAGGTTTACAAAAAATTATATTATTAACTAAAATAAACTTAACTGAGCAGATTCAGGCATTCCCTTAAATACTCCAAGTTCTCTTAAGTTATTGACTGTTGTTTGGTTGACTTTACCACGAGTTTGAAAATCATCAATGCAATAAAATGGTTTCTTTTCTCTTTCTTCAACTATCTTATTGGCAACGTTTTCACCGAGACCATCAACAGCCATAAATGGTAAATAAAGAGCTTTATTTTCTTCATCAATATAGAATGTCTTAGCTAGTGATTTTTCAATGTTAATGTTTTCAAAGTGGAAACCTCTGGCAAGCATTTCTAGAGCTACTGCTAGAGTATCAGCAACCGCGTTTTCTTTCGCTGATGCCCCGAAGCCTTTTTCTTTTATTTCAATAAGGCGTCGTTTGATGCCATCATAGCCACCAAGCATAGCTTTAACATCAAAATCACTTCTTCTGATACTAAAGAAGGCTGAATAATAATAAAGCGGATAATAAACTTTAAACCAAGCAACACGATAAGCCATCATGACATAGGCACAAGCGTGGGCTTTTGGGAACATATATTCAATCTTCCTGCAACACTCGATAAACCATTCTGGTACATTATATTCCCGCATTAAAGCAGCATGTTCCAACCAAGTATCAGGTTCTTTTTTAGCTCGACCTTTACGGACGAATTCGCTAATTTTAAAAGCTTTTGATGAATCAAGGCCATAGTTAATTAAACTTACCATAATGTCATCACGGCATCCTACAACTTCATTAAATGAGGCAATATTATTAACTATCAGTTCGCGAACATTGCCTTGCCAAACATTAGTACCGTGAGAAAGACCAGCGATTTTTACCAAGTCTGCAAAGTGGGTTGGTTTAATCTCTAAAAGCATGTTAATAGCAAAGTTTGTTCCAAATTCAGGAATTCCAAGTGTACCTGTTTTACAAAGAATTTGCTCATCAGTAACTCCAAGCGCCTTTGGAGACGTAAATAAACTTAAAACATTCTTGTCATCAAACGGAATATCTAGGATATTTACTTTAGTTGTATCTCCTAGGTATCTTAACATTGTTGGGTCATCATGACCAAGTATATCTAGTTTTAGGACATTATCATGGATAGCATGGAAGTCGAAATGGGTCGTATACCAAGTACTATCTGGTTCATCAGCTGGAAATTGATACGGAGTAAAATCAAAGACATCCATGTATTGAGGGATAACGATGATTCCCCCAGGATGCTGACCAGTTGTTCTTTTAACACCAGTACAGCCGATTGCTAAACGCTCAATTTCAGTATTATTTAAAATAATATTTTTATCTTCACAATATCCTCGAACATAACCAAACGCGGTTTTATCTGCAACCGTCGAAATAGTTCCGGCGCGATAAGCATGATCTTCACCAAATAGAACTTTTACATAGTTATGCGCATCAGCTTGATTATCTCCAGAGAAATTAAGGTCAATATCAGGGACTTTTTCGGCTTTGAAACCTAAGAATGTCGCAAATGGCATATCTTGTCCTTCTTTTTTTAATTTTTCCCCGCATTCACAAATTCGGTCTGGCATATCATAGCCGCTTGAATAAGTACTAGCTAAACTTTCACCATTTTCATCTTCAAAATATGATTTTTTACACTTAGGACAGACATAATGTGGAGGAAGCCCGTTAACTTCAGTAATACCCATCATTGTAGCAACGAGAGAAGAACCAACGGAACCACGAGATCCCACGAAATAGCCATCGGCATTACTTTTTTTAACTAGTTTTTCAGCAATTAAATAGATGACATCAAAACCTCCACCTATAATACCTGCAAGCTCAGCTTCAAGACGCTCTTCGATATTTTGAGGAAGTGGATTCCCGTAAATTTCATGAGCTTTTTTATAAACCATATTTTTGGTTTCTTCCGCAGAATTTTCTAAAACCGGAGTATATAATTTATCATGGATGATTTTAAGCTCTTCACAACTATCAGCAATTTTATTAGTATTAGTTATAACTACTTCTTTTTGAAGGCCTGAATCTAGAAAAGAAAATTGCTCAAGCATTTCTTCAGTAGTCATAAAATACATATTAGGAACTTCAATATCACTATGATTTAAAGGGTGTATTTTACCATTGGTTTTTTGATTAATAATAATTTTACGATATATTAAATCATCTGGACGTAAATTATGAACATCTCCAGTAGCTACTGGGAGTTTACCAATATTTTTGGCAACTGTAATAAGATGTTTAATATAATTATTATATTCCATTATACTATGAAATTTTTTATCAAAGCCAATAATATGCGAGCAAGCTTTCGCCGGATTTACTTCAATATAATCATAAAAATTCATTATATCGATTAATTCATCATCAGTTAACCCTTGTCCTTTTTCAAATACTTCTCCGTTGATACAGCCACTTCCTACTAATAAGCCTTCACGAAGCTCGATTAGATCTGTCCGGGGAATTTTGGGTTCTTTGCCTTTGTATAAATATTTGGTATTTGCTAAACTTATAATTTTAAACAAGTTTTTTAAACCAACTTTATTTTTAGCAATAACAGTAATATGAAAAGGTCGTGCAAATTTGATTGCATTTTCTTTGTCAGCTAACTTTTCTAAGTCTAAAGTAGTTTTAATATTTTGTTTTTTTAATTCATAAAGCATTTTATAAAAACATTTGCTAGTTCCTTCACAGTCATAGTCAGCTCGGTGATGTTTATCTTCGTCCCACTCCACTTCTAAGTTTTTAACTAAAGTAGAAAGCTTATGATTACGCCACGAAGGATACATATTACGTGCTAAGCCCATAGTATCAATTACAGTATTATTAAACTCTTTAAGATGGTACTTTTCTACAGCGTTAGAAATAAACGATATATCAAATTGGGCATTATGAGCAACAAGTGGTAAATCTCCGACAAATTCTAAAAATCTTCTCGTAACATTTTCTTCGGTGTCTTTACCTACAAGCATATCATCAGTTATATTAGTTAATTCCGTAATTATTTTAGGAAGAGGGGTTGGACATGCTATAAGTTCATCAAATCTATCTATAATCTCATCATTTTTTACTTTTACTGCTCCAATTTCAATCAATTGATCAGTCCGACTATTTAAACCAGTTGTTTCAGTATCATAAACAACATATTCTTGATCAAATAGATTATACTCTTTATTTTTAAAAACTATATTTGCTTCGACATCAACAACATTAAGTTCTGCTCCATATAAAGCTTTAAACTTATCTTTATCTTCTTTGCCTTTATTAAGTTTACTTACAGTATTAAAGACATCTGGGTAAGCTTGCAAGCAGTTGTGATCCATTATTCCTACTGCTTTGTGCCCGAGCTTAGATGCAAATTTAACAAGGGTTCCAGCATCAATAACACCATCCATCATGCTCATCATAGTGTGAGCATGTAACTCTACTCTTTTTTCTTGAGCTTCATCTTTTACCTTTATATCTTTTGAAGGAATGGATTCAATGTTTTTAGCGTTAATAACCATTTGCTTAATATAGTTATCCATTTCGACATTACCATGGATTCGATACCAGTCTCCTTTATTTAACTTTTTGTTAATTTCAGCAAATTCTTCCTCATCGAATCTAACGAGTTTCATTAAATAACTGTCGGTTTTATCACTAACCTTTAAATTCATGATAAAAATTGGGCCTTTTTTCCCTTGACGTTCAATAACTTCCTTATCAAAAATGTAGACTTCAACAATAATATTGCGCGTTTCACCTAAAATATTGTTTAAAGCAGTAACGTTACCATCTTTATGACTCCCAATTATAATTGGAGAATCTTCTTTTTTCACTTCAATGCTAGTTCGATCATGCTCAATTTCTTCTTGAATTTGTTGCCTTAAATCTTCGCTAATAACTATTTCTATTTTTAAATTACCTAAGCCATAACGATTAAGTTGATTAATGAGTTCTCTACTTTCAAAAAACAAATCATTTTTTTCAAATTCATTTAAAACATGAAAATATAATGTATTATCAACAATATCAATATCCGTTTTCTTTAGTCCTATTAAAGATGGACGTCTTATAATTATTTCATCAATAAAATAATCCAAATAGGATTTTATATCTTCAAAAGTTACATCATCATATTGAAAGCGAACCTCACATTTTTTACAACCATTAATACCATTACTAGCACATAAAAGCAATTGATTTACGGCATTTACTGGGATAACTTCTTTATTTTTTATATAAACAATGAAACTTTGTGTATCTTTTTTTAAAACTACTTTTAAAATTGAAGAATCATTGAATCCTTCCCCTGAAAAACCAATGCTATCAAAAAATCTTTTTAATTCTTCATTCATTTAACCCACCCATTCTTTTTATATTATTAACTATAATTTGGTATTTGTCAAACCGTTTTTGGACCTCTCCTTGAATCAAAACTAATTCATTAAGTTTTATGCCTTTAAATAAACTATAAATTCTAGGAAATACTGTAAAATCAGCATTTCCAGTTTCATCACTACCAGTAAAAAAAGCCATATCATCATTATTTTTCGTTTTTATATTACTGATTTTATCGACAATAACTACTGTTTTAATTTTTTTATAAGCATAATTTTTTATTGTATTTAACTTAGTATATTCCGGAGGCAAATAAATACTGGCAGGATGATTGGTTATATAAAAACCATAACTATTTAATTCATCTTGTCTTAAAATATCTTGGGAAAATTCTTTATATTCAACTATTAAAGGTTTAGAAATTAAGCCATCTTCATCTGCAAGAGCACCATAATTAATGGCTGATGAAATGTTATTAATCAAAGTTTGATGATTTAAAGAAAAACAATCCATCGCTCCAGCTCTAATAAGAGTTTCTATTAAGGAAGGAGTCATAAAATCTTTAGTTTTTAAAGCAAAATCAAAGATATCGGTATAACCATTTCCTCGAGCCATTATGATTTTTTGGGTTATATCTTCTGTTATGTTTTTTATTATCCAAAGAGGCATATATAATTTGTTATCTTTAATATAATAATTGGAATAAGGATTGTTAATGCTTGGCTTAAAGAATTTAATATTTTTGCTTTTTAAATATAAAAAATAGGAAGAATTCTTAGGATTGTTTTTCGATTCATTTAACAATTCTATGAAAAAATATGCTGGATAATATGTCTTTAAATAAGCCATTTGATAAGCAATTAAAGCATAAGAAACTGAATGAGATTTATTAAAACCATAGTTAGCAAATTTAACTATTAGATCATATATTTCTTTCCCTATATTTTCTTTATAGCCATTTGCAATTGCTTTTTTGATAAATTTTTCTTTTTCACTATTTAAAACATCTTCTTTTTTCTTAGATATTGCCCTTCTTACTAGATCTGCTTCTTGATTGGAGTAACCAGCAATTTTAACTAATATAGCAATTATTTGTTCTTGATAAAGTAAAATTCCATATGTATCTTTTAAAATACTTTCTAAATCCGGATGAATATAGGTTACTTTTTCTTCTCCATTTTTTCTTTTAATAAATGATTCAGCATGATCTTTAGGGCCAGGTCGTCCTAAAGCAACGCCCGCGATTAAATCAGCAAATGAACAAGGTCTTAATTTTGTAAGCAAAGATTTCATTGCAGGTGTTTCAAATTGAAAAACGCCATCTGTTTTAGCACTCTTAAATAGTTCATATACTAAAGAATCATTTAAATTAATATCTTTTAAAACATTTTTGCCGAGCATATTTAAAATATTAGCAATAATAGTTAGATTTTTTAAACCTAAAAAATCCATTTTTAAAAGGCCAATGTTTTCTAAATATTCCATAGCAACTCCGGTAATAAGTTCATTATTACTGATATGAATTGGTATTACTTCATCTAAGCTTACGCTAGAAATAACTACACCAGCAGCATGAATAGAAGTGTTTTTCTTTAAACCCTCAAGATGAAAAGATATTTCATAGAGATTTTTCAACTCTTGATAATTATTTAAATATTTTCTAATTGTAGCATTGTAATAATTTTCTTTTAAACTTTTATTACCATCAATTAAATGAACAAATTTATCAAGTAAAGTTGCATCAATTTTTAGAATTTTTCCTACTTCTCTTAAAACTAGTTTACTTTTTAATGTATTAAAAGTAATCCCTAAAGCTACTTTATCATATCCATATTTGTTTCTAACATAATTAATAACGTCTTCTCTTTTAGAAGCATCAAAATCGATATCAATGTCTGGCATTGTAACTCGTGCTGGATTTAAAAATCTTTCAAACAATAAATCGTACCTTAAAGGATCAATATCAGTAATACCTATTGAAAAGCTAACCAAAGATCCAGCAGCAGAACCACGACCTGGGCCCACTAAAATATTATTTTTTTTAGCATATAAAACATAATCATAAACAATTAAAAAATAATTGACAAACCCCATTGATTTAATGATATTTAACTCATGATTTAATCGATTTAAATATCTTTCGGGAACATTGCCCGTTAATCTTTTATTTAAACCTGCTAAAGCTAATCTTTTTAAAAACTCAAATGTATCAACATTAGTTTTATACTCGGGAATATATCTTTGATTTTGTGGAAAATTTAAAGCAATTAACGATACAATTTCTTGAATTTTATCTTCATCAATAAACTCCAAATTTTGATAATAATTATTACTATAGTCTTTTCTTGCTTCTTGCCGCAGGTCATCTAAAAAATTTAGATATTTAATATCAGTTAATTTTAGAGCTCTTAGGTCATTTACATAAACAATATTATTAGTTAATATTTGGGCGTTATTTTTCTCATACAAACTGGCATATCCAATATAAAGATAATTATAAAAAGATAGTTTAGACCATAATTCAACGCTTTTATAGGGAATTATAGCTAACAATTCAGAAGAATATAGTTCTAAATCACTTAGATTTAACTTGTTTTTTTCTTTTAGAGTATGAATCTTTAGTAAGTTTTTATAGCCAGAATAATTAAGTGCATAAATATATATATCAAAGTCATTTATTTTAACTGATAAACCAATAATGGGCTTAATATGATTAGCTATACAGGCATTATAAAAATCAAGACAACCATAAAGATTTTCATCACATATAGCACAACTTTTAATGTTGTTAGCAATCAAAAAAGAGATTAAATCTGATACTTTAATCAAACTTTTTAAAAGGGTGTATTCGGTTGTAACTTTAAGTGGTGTATACATACTTCTACCTCTTAGAATATTATATAGCAAAATTTATATATCGCCAAGGAGAATTTAATGTTTGGGTTTAGTTTTTTTCAACGATAATGCTAAAACCTGTTTTTGGCCAAATGAGTAATAGGCGCTAGGATAATAATTGGTTGTTTGATCTTCAGTAATGTTCTTTTTTGCATTTAGTAAATATGTTTGAAAATCTTTTAATTCTTTAACAGACGCTACATTTAAAAACTCTTCAAAAGATATTTGTTTTTCTTCTTTAGATTTTTCTAAAATACTAATCGAAATATCTTTAGTAAGTTTTTCTTCAATAATAGATTCCTGAAGTGTGCTTTTTTGTTTGTTTTCTAAAGTAGTAGCTTTACTAATTGTATTATCAAGACGAATATAATTATAGCGTTGTAAAATAATACAATATATATTAATAATAGTACATATTATAGCATTAATAGTTGTGAAAATAGATGTAGCAATAAATAAAACTGTTATACAAGGAATTAAAGCAATTATGTGGATAGAAGAATTAAAATATAAATTTTTCTTAAAACGTTTCAAATCATCAACACTATTAATAGCACCGATACTATAGTTAGTTTGATATTTAATTACATCATCTTTTTCTTGAGATTTTTTTAGCAAACAAATTGTTTTGATAATAACTTTATAGATTAACATAATAATTTTTTTGAAATATTTAACTCCTAATTTTTCATATAATTTAATCTCCAAATCTTTGTCCATATTGTATTTCCTTTCAAAGCAAGGATATTTTAACATAAATATTGCGAAAATAACAGGATATTTAATTGACAAACCTAAAATATAATGATAAAATTTTTAAGTAACGAAAAGGAGTGAGAATTATGGCTACAAAAGTAACTACTAAAAAACCTTTAAGTGGTAATAGAAGATCGCATTCTTTAAGAGCAACTAAGATGAAACAAAAACCAAATCTACAAAAGAAAACTATTAATGGAGAAAAAGTAATCATAAGTGCTAGAGAAGCTAGAACAATAAGTAAACAAGCTGCATAAAAAAATAAATGCAGTTTTTTTATGTATAAAAACAATATAATGGCATATAATAATAGTATCAAAGCGATGTAATGCTTTGATTATATAAACTGACGGGATTAATTTTTCTCCCGTCTTTTGTTTGCATTTTAAAACTCGCATCAAACTTTGATACGAGTTTTATTTATTTAATATTAATGACAAAATTATTATTTGAATCTAGTTCTACTATTAAAGTACTTCCAATAGAAATATCACTGTCGATAAGTTTATGGGCAAGTAGACTTTCAATATTCTTGGTTATATATCTTCTTATAGGTCTTGCTCCATATCTTTCGTCATATGCTTCATCAATAATTTTATCTTTAACGGCATTGGTAATTTCCACATGTAAGTAGTTTTGTTGTAAGCGTTCATTGATTTCTTTAATAATTTTATCGACGATATCTCCAACAACATCTTTCTTTAAAGAATTGAATACTATTATTTCATCAATACGATTGATAAATTCTGGACGGAATGTATTCTTTAATTCATTCATTACTAATTCCTTAGCATTATCTAATCCTTCTAGAATATATTCACTACCCAAATTACTTGTCATAATGATTATCGTATTTTTAAAGTCTACTGTTCTACCTTGAGAATCTGTAAGTCTTCCGTCATCTAAAATTTGTAAAAGAATATTAAATACATCTTTATGAGCTTTCTCAATTTCATCGAATAATACTATTGAATATGGGTTTCTTCTTACCGCTTCAGTTAGTTCTCCACCTTCGTCATATCCGACATATCCTGGAGGAGCTCCCACTAAACGAGAAACATTAAATGCTTCCATATATTCCGAGCAATCAATTCGAATCATGTGTTTTTCATCATCAAATAACTCATAAGCAAGGCTCTTAGCAACTTCCGTTTTACCTACACCAGTTGGTCCTAAGAAGATAAAGGAACCAATTGGTTTTGTTGGGTCTTTAATACCACTTCTTGCTCTAATAATTGCTTCACTAACTAATTTTAAAGCATTATCTTGACCCATGACTCTAGATTTTAATCTATCATATAAATGTAACAATTTATCTTTTTCGCTACTTACTAATTTCGAAACTGGAATGTGTGTCCAACGGGAAATAATTTCTGCAATACCTTCATCATCAACGACATCAGATAAAATACTACTTTGATTATTATCTTGCAACTTTTTTAGTTCTTGTTCAAGTTTTGGAATAGTACCATGTCTTAGTCTTGCACTAGTTTCCAAATCGTAATTGTTTTCTGCAGTTGCCAAATCAAATCTAGCTTTTTCTAGTTCTTCTTTCTTCTTATTGATTTCTTCTTTAACACCTTTTTCGGCTTCCCATTTATCACGCATTGTCTTTTCTTGATTCTTCAAATCTGTAAGTTCTTCTTCCAATTTTGCAAGTCTTTCGCGGCTTAATTCGTCACGCTCTTTCTTGATTGCTTGACGCTCAATTTCCAAACTCATGATTTTACGAGTAAGTTCATCAAGTTCAACGGGAACAGAATCAAGTTGCATTTTTATTGTTGCACATGCTTCATCAACTAAATCGATAGCCTTATCTGGTAAAAACCTATCAGTAATATATCTATCAGATAATGTTGCTGCTGCAACTAAAGCATTATCTTTAATGGTAACACCGTGGAATATTTCAAATCTTTCTTTTAAACCCCGAAGTATCGTAATTGTATCTTGGACATTTGGTTCACTAACTAAAACTTTTTGGAATCTTCTTTCCAAAGCTCCATCTTTTTCTATAAACTTACGATATTCATTTAAAGTTGTTGCTCCGATAACATGAATTTCTCCACGAGCAAGCATTGGTTTTAACATGTTAGATACATCCATAACACCAGTATCACCTGCTCCAACAATCATGTGAATTTCATCAATAAACATAATTATTTGACCATCGCTATCTTTTATTTCTTTTAAGACTGCTTTTAGTCTTTCTTCAAATTCACCACGATATTTAGCCCCAGCTACCAAAGAACCTAAGTCCAGTTCCCAAATAGTATGATCTTTTAAGCTATTTGGAACATCACCTTTTACTATTCTTTGAGCAAGACCTTCAACTATGGCAGTTTTACCTACCCCGGGTTCTCCGATTAATACCGGATTATTTTTACTTTTACGTGATAAAATTCTAATTACATTACGTATTTCTTCATCACGTCCAATGACCGGATCGACTTTATTGTCTAAAACATTCTTAGTTATATCCCGTCCATATTTATTTAAAACATCTTTTAATTCTTCTTCACTACCTGGATACATATTATACCCCTCCTTTACGATTGTATTGTAACACCAAAATTAGCACTTGTCAATATCAAGTGCTAACTATTTAAAATTTGGATTTGTCGAACTTTGTCGGACTCTTTTTCTTGCTTTTGTATTACTTTAATTTTAGAATAATAAACTGTTACCCATTAGTGGGAGTGCCTGTTTAACTTTAGTATCTTGTATAATCGGGGTTTTGACCTTTAGAGAGTCAGGAGAAAGGGGAAAACCATGAGTAATAATATATTTTATCAACTTGTGATAATCTTGTTGTTTGGTATTATATATCAAAATATAGAAAAAAGGCACCGAAAATAG
>CALVVI010000024.1 GCA_944363815.1 uncultured Bacilli bacterium
AATGAAATAATGAACACTAACTATAAACCATTTAATTACTATGGAGCAAATAATGCTACCAATATAATTGTTGCCATGGGTAGTGTTACTGATACCATCAAAGAAGTAGTTCAAAAACTTGGCAATGTGGGCTTAATTGAAGTTCATTTATACCGTCCTTTTAGTCAAAAATATTTTCTAGATGTTTTACCTAAAAGTGCTAAAAAAATTGCTGTTTTAGATCGTACCAAAGAAAGTGGTTCTATCGGTGAACCATTATTCTTAGATGTCTGTGGTATCCTTAAAGATAGTGATATCAAAATCTATGGTGGCAGATATGGTTTATCAAGTAAAAATACAACTCCTGCGGATATTTATGCTGTTTATAAAATGCTTGAAGATAATCCTCATCATAATTTTACAATCGGTATAACGGATGACGTTACCAATTTAAGTTTAGTACCATGTCCAATCGATATTGCAAGTAAACATCAAGAAATATCAATTTATGGTTTTGGTTCTGATGGAATGGTAAGTGCCAGCAAAGATATGTTAAAAATAGTTCATGAATCATTAGATAAATTTGTTCAAGGTTATTTTGAATATGATTCTAAAAAAAGTGGTGGTGTAACAGTATCTCACTTACGTTATTCTGATAATGAAATAAATGAACCATATTATGTAACTAATCCAAGAATAACTGTTGTTACTAAAGATATATACTTCCGGATGTTTGATATAGTAGATAACTTAAAGGATAATGGAATACTTTTAATTAATACTATTAAAAATAAAGATGAATTACTTAAACTTTTACCTAATAAAGTAAAGAACATATTATTTACCAAAAATATTAAAATATATTTTATCAATGCTGAAGATATTGCTTTAAAAAATCACATACCTGGTAAAATAAGCAAAATAATGGAAGTTTTAATTTTAAAATTACTAGATATTGAAAACTCTTTAGAAATAGTTGAAGAAAGTGTCAAAAAGGCTTTCGCTACTAAAGGTGAAGATATTGTTAATAATAATATATTAGCTATGCATGATGCAATTGATAAATTGGAAGAATTAAAAATAGAAGAAAATTACTCTGAAACTATTAAAGTAATTGATGATAGTGTAGTAGACTTAATGAATCATCGTTTAGGAAATACTATTCCAGTAAGTATGCTTGAAGATTATGCTTATGGTCGTTTTCCGGGAGCTACAACTAAACTTGAAAAGCGCAATATTTCTAATATCGTACCTTTCTGGAATAAAGAAAATTGCATCCAATGTGGAATGTGTTCCTTAGTTTGTCCGCATGCTGTAATAAGAAGTGTAACAAGTGATGATGATGCTAAAGGTATTCCATTTATTGGGGCTGATGGCTTACGTTATGTAATTGAAATAAGTGAAGAAGATTGCACCGGCTGTGGTCTATGTGCGGGCATTTGTCCTGGCAAGATGGGCAATAAAGCTTTAACTATGATTGAAAAGAAAGTTAAAGAAAAAAGTAAACTTACAACTAGTGTTAAAAACCCTTTAAATAAATTTACTATCAAAGGTTCGCAACTAGAACGTCCATTATTTGAGTTTAGTGGTGCCTGTGCTGGTTGTGGGGAAACACCTTACATTAAATTGTTAACTCAGGTTTTCGGAGAAAAATTAGTTGTTGCTAATGCTACAGGTTGTTCAAGTATCTATGGTGGTTCTGCTCCATCAACACCATACTCTATTCCTTGGGCTAATTCTTTATTTGAAGATAATGCCGAATTTGCTTTTGGTATTCACACATCTTACAAACAAAAAAGAGATCGCATTGAACACCTAATGCGCGAATCTCTAGACTCTGTAGAAGATAGTGAAAAAGAATTATTTACTAAGTGGTTAGAAAATAAAGACGATTTTGCTATAACGATGCAAATTAAAGAAGAACTAAAAGATAAAACCATTCCCAAAGAATTACATGATTTACTAGATTATATTCCAGCCCGTACAGTTTGGGCAATCGGTGGTGATGGCTGGGCTTACGACATCGGTTATGGTGGGTTAGATCATGTCCTACATTCTAATGAAAATATTAAAGTACTAGTTCTTGATACGGAAGTATATTCTAATACGGGAGGTCAAGCAAGTAAATCAACTAAACTTGGAGCAGTCGCTGAATTTGCTAACTTAGGTAAAAAGACTGCTAAAAAGGATTTATTTAAGATTGCTTCTTGCATCCCTAATTGTTATGTAGCAAGCGTTTCTCTCGGAGCCAATATGATGCAAACAATCAATGCTTTCAAAGAAGCTGAAGAACACGATGGACCTGCCATAATAATTGCTTATTCACCTTGTATCGAACACGGAATTAAAACAGGTATGAGTTGTAGCATTAATGAAGAAAAACTTGCTGTTGAATGTGGCTATACCTTGCTTATGCGCTATGACGGTGAGTATCACTTAGATTCTAAAGAGCCAGACTTTACTAAATATGCAGAATTTTTAAATAACGAAGTCAGATTTAATGCTCTAAAAATAAAAGATCCAGAATATGCTAAAAAAATTCTGGATGAGCAAAAACAAAATGCTATAAATAGATATAATTATTATCAAAAAATAGCTAAGTAAACTAAATGTCAATTAATGTAAAACATCTTTTTAATTTCTAGTGTATGTGTTATATTGAAAATATGAAAGGAGTAAAGATTTTGAGAAAAATAGTATGTTTATTAGTTTGTATATTATTGTTAACTGGCTGTTCTATGCGGGCAGAATATAGCATTGGAATAAACAAAGATAAAAGCGTTGATTTAGGCATATCTTATGCCCTAGATAACGAATTAATTGATTTAATGCTATCTGATGGAGAGGAAACAACTCAAACATATACTGATGATGAAAGATGGGAAATGATCGAAAGTTCTATTGATAGCAATGGAAACCCAGAAGATTATGGCTTCATTAGTAGTAGATATACTGATGGTGAATTTAAAGGTATGACTTTTACCAAAACTTTTGAAAGCATTGACTCTTTAGTAAGTAATGATGCTAATTTAAATCTTGGAGATATATATACAACTGAAGATATAAAAATGTTTACTGAAAGTAATGGAACTTATACTATGCATTTATATATTGATAGCGAAAGCACTGATACATCTGGTATGTCAACAGACTTTATGGAAGGAAATTTAGTAATTACATTACCAAATGAACCAATTTACCACAATGCTACAAGCGTTTCAGAAGATGGCAAAACTTTAACTTGGGATCTTGTGAATTTCGATGGAGATATCCAGTTAGAGTTTAAAATTAGTGTAATTCCTTGGAACTACATTATAATCGGAGCTATAGCTCTTGTAGTAATTATTATATTAATTGTTGTAATCAACTTAATTAATAAAAATAAGAAAAAGAAACAAGCGGAAACTTCAATAAATTCTCTTAATTCATTAAATCAAGGTGACCCAGTAAGTCCAGTTAATAATTCAGTTAATACTGTTAATTCTGATAATAATTCAGTTAACTTAAGTTCGGTTCCTAGCGAATTCGAGGTTTTAGATAATACTTCAAATATTGCTGAACCTAGCTTACCAACAGACGAAGCAGTAGTAAATATTAATTTAGGAACAGACAATACAAATAATTTTCCGGAAAATACTATCCCTGACAGGCAAAACAATGGTAATATTGAAACTGTCCCAGAGGAACCCAAAACATTTAGTTTTAGAACAATAAGCAGTAATCAACCTTCTGAATCACTAAATAATAATTCTACAAATCAAAATAACAACTTGCAATAAAGCTGTTATTTTCTTTTAAAAAATACGAAGCACTCTTACGAGTGCTTCAAAAGAATAAAAAGGGGTTGACTAGTGTGATACTAGCACCAATTCGCCTTTAAGTGAATTGGTGATTACTATCCTAACCGATTTTATCAAGTTTGTCAACATTTTTTTGACAATATGTTATAATATTTTTGGGAGTAAATTATGAACTTAAATTTAGTGAGCAAAATTGGACCAAAAACAAAAAAAATTTTAAATAAAATCAACATATTTACTGTAGAAGATTTACTAACATATTATCCATATAGATACAATGTAATTAAGTTTATTAATATTGATGAAGCCAAAGAAAATGAAACTTGTTACGTCTTAGCAACCGTACTAAGTAATGTTAAAGTAGCTTACATCAAAAGAAACTTTAATAGACTTTCCTTTATTGCTTCTAATAACAATAAAACATTCAATGTAACTATTTTCAATCGGGCATTTTTAAAGAAAAATTTAACGGTTAATAGAGAAGTAGTTTTAATTGGTAAATATAATCCTTTAAAAAATTCTTTTGTAGCTAGTGATATTAAATTTAATGTTGAGGATGAAAGAATAGAACCTATCTATCACTTGACGGAAGGCTTAAAAAATAGCAATGTTGAAGCTATCATGACCGAAGCCTTAAAAATAAAATATAACTTGCCAGATTATGTTCCAAATATGTACAATGAAAAATACAATTTAATATCTAAAAATGATGCCATAAAACTTATTCATGAACCCAAGACAATTAATGATATTAAAAAAAGTGAACTAAAACTTATCTATGAAGAATTATTTGTTTACATGTTTAAGATAAATTATTTAAAAGGGATAAATAAAAAGGCGGAAGGTATCCCAAAATCTTTTGATATGCATCTAGTTGAAGACTTTTTAAATAACTTAAGTTTTCGCCTTACCACTGATCAAGAAACTACTATTAAAGATATCCTGGAAGATATGCAAAGTAAGTCACGAATGAATCGCCTTGTCCTAGGGGATGTTGGAAGTGGTAAAACTGTTGTTGCAATTGTTGCCATACTAGCCAATTACTTAAGTGGGTATCAAAGTGCTTTCATGGCTCCCACAGAAATACTTGCGAAACAACATTATGAGTCCCTCCAAAATTATTTTGCTCCATATAATATTAAGATTGGATTACTTACAGGTAGTCTTACTAAAAAAGCCAAAGAAAAATTATACGAGCAAATAAATAATGGTGAAATTGATGTTGTAATTGGTACTCATGCTTTATTAAATGAAGATGCAGCATTTCATAACATAGGATTAGTAATAACTGATGAACAACACCGTTTCGGTGTAAATCAGCGTAATCTATTACAGAATAAAGGCATCAAAAAAGATGCTGATGTAATTTATCTATCAGCAACTCCTATACCTAGAACATATGCTTTAACTATCTACGGCGACCTAGATTTATCTCAAATAAAAACAAAGCCTAATACAAGAAAAGATATAATAACTAAAGTAGTACTAGAAAAAAATATTCGTGAAGTCCTAGTTGCTATGCTTGAAGAATTAAAAAAAGGTCACCAAATATTTGTGGTTTCTCCTTTAATTGAACAAAACGATGAACTCGATTTAAATAGTGTCAATTTGTTAAAAGAAAAATTGAATATAGCCTTTAATGAACGCGTGCCAATTGAAATCTTTCATGGTAAACTTAAACAAAAAGAAAAAGATGACTTAATGTTAAGATTCCAAAATGGCGAAATAAAAATACTTATTTCTACAACAGTAATTGAAGTAGGTATCGATATACCAAATGCCTCTATGATGGTTATTTTTAATGCTGAACGTTTTGGTTTAGCTACTCTTCATCAACTTCGTGGACGAGTTGGTAGAAGTGATATCCAAAGTTATTGCTACTTGGTAACAAATGTATCTGATAATGCTCGTCTTAAAGTAATGGAAGAAAGTAACGATGGTTTTTATATCAGTGAAAAAGACTTTGAACAACGTGGCCAAGGAGACCTATTCGGAGTCAAACAAAGTGGTGATATGACATTTAAAATTGCTAATCTAAAAAGAGACTACAAAATTTTATTACAAGCAAAAATAGATTCTGAAATTTACCTTGCAAAGTCCCTATTTAAGGGAAATTCGTTGTACAAAAATTTAACTGAAAAAATAAATTTTTTAGATTAATTATAAAAAAATATTGACAAATAAATAAAAAAATATTACACTTATACTAGCATGATAGATATCATGCTGATAACCTGATCTCTCTTACGAATCTCAATGTGAAGAGATCAACCAAAACCCCCTGAGACTAGCCGGAAGGCTAGTCGTTTTTTAATTTAATAAAAGTTTGTTTGAATATGTTGATTTATAAAATTATTATGCTATACTATTTAAGTAGGAAAAAATGGTTATACATTTTTGCAAGGGCATTGTCAATATGATGGAGCCCTATTTTTCTATCTCAATATTAAAAAATAAAAAAATATAAAGAAAGGAAAAAATAAAATTCAAAATTTTGTAGAAAATACTTGACTTTATTATGAGAGGTTATGTGAAAAAAATATTATCGGCAAGTATTGTCGTTATTGTTATATGGTTAGGAGCAATTATAGTTGGATATTTAAAATATCACAGTTTTGAAGATGGAGATGTTTCTAATGCGAAAATAATTCGAGTGGAATCCGAAATTTATTCAAATGAAGAAATAAATAGTGCAATTGCTGTAATTCTAGAAGAATTTAAGGAAAATTATAATGGTTGCTCACTATTGGAAATTAAATATATAGGTGATGAAAAAAATAATGACTACATTGATTGGGCAACAAGGCATAATAAGAGTGGGGTAATTGTTTTTATTTCGAATTTTAAAGTTGGTCCTAATGCCGGAGATGGTGTATTAAATCCAAATAGTGAATATGATGGTTATAGTTGGATTTTAGTGAGAAATGAAAACGAAAATTGGATATATGTTGATGGTGGTTATGGATAATTGACTAAAACGACTAATATAGTTGTTTTTTTGTGTAAATAAAATTTATAAAAGTAAGTATTTCTTGCTATTAATTTAGTTAATGTAAAAAATGTTTGATAGTAAATATTAAAACTAGTTCTAATAAAAAATGTAATTTGAATTTTTAGATTCTTTAGAAGAATCCCCTAAGTGATTTAGCAAATAAGGCTTCCATGTTATAATTATTTATATAAAAGAGTATATGGAGGAACTTTAATGAAGAAAACAATAATTGGCATAATTTTATTTGTAGTTGTAACTGCTTTAGCAGTATTTGGAGTTTTAATCTATGAGAAAAATAAAGAAGAAACTATTCCAGATGAAGTAAATAATCCAGAAGAAAAAATTAATGAAGAGTTATTACAATGTTTAAATAACGAACTTGGAGCCCATATCTTATCAGAACAAGACGATCTAGTAGAAATACCTCTAAGTGACATAATTGATACAGCTGAAAATATAGTTTACTATTCCGGTTATTATGCTAGTAATAATCCGGATAATAAATATATTTTAGCAGTTTGGAAAAATAAAACATATTCTTCTGATACAAATAAATATTTTGAAGAATACTTTTATAAAAATTACGATGTTTATCAAACTTATGATATATCAAGTGAGGGCATCTCAATTTATATTCACAATAGTTTTAATGATGTTAACTATAATGAAATTATTAACAGATGTGTTGAAAAAAATATGCCAGAAGTAAGAGAAACTATGCCTTATGGTATAACCGAAAAGATAAAAGATACCAAAGAAATTATAGTAAAGAAATCTAATGATGATTATCTTGGGGTAATTGAAGATGCCGAAACGATAAACAAAATAATTGATATCATTGCTAGTGGCAAGCAATATGGTGATGTTGGTATGTGTGATTATCATACATTAGAATTAGAACTACGTTCTGCTGATAACGAAGTAATAGATACTATTAAATTGTGGAGTAGTGGTAATAGACTTATGCCTGAAAGCATCAGTAGTGGTTGTTCATATTATATTACTGATGATGACCTACGAGAAATAATTGAAGATAAAACAGATTATAGATTTTATGGTATTATGCATAATTCTGCAGAAACAGAGGATGATTATATACCTATCTATTCCGATAATAATTATACATACTATTTAAGTCACTTAAACAAAGATGATATTTTAATTAGATTTACCTTAACAAATCAAACAATGTCTTTAGAGTATGCTCTACAAAATGGATATATTTTAGCATCTCAAGTTGCAGATGAATATCCAGACATTTTAAAAAGAGAAAGAAATAATTAGTAACAAAATGTGGAATTGTTAGTTAACAGTTTCACATTTTCTTTTTCTTAACAATAACTCATGCATATAGTATAATAACCTTAAAAAGGAAGTGATTTAATGCGTAAACTTATTATACTTCGGGGAGCCATGGGCTGTGGTAAATCTACATTCATTAAAAATAACGACTTAGAAAACTATACTTTAAGCACTGATACCATAAGACTAATGTATGCATCCCCTGAACTAGGTATCGATTACAAAGAAAGTATTCCTCAATTTAATAACAAGAAAGTCTGGGACCTTTTATATACCTTGCTTGAAGAACGAATGAAAAAGGGCGAATTTACCATTATCGATGCTGTTCATGCTTATGCTGATGAATCATTTCCTATTTATAAAAAACTTGCTGAAAAATATCGTTATCGTTTATATGTTTTAGATTTTACTGATATACCTAAGGAAGAAGTTTATGAGCGAAATAAAGGTAGAGAAATATATCGCCAAGTTCCAGAATCAAGCATTGATAGAGTTTATAAGGCATTCGAAAAAAAACGCATCTCGACAGCCTTTAAAGTTATAAAACCAGAAAATTTTAATGAAATTATTAACACAACTCCTAGAGATTTAAATGGTTATGATAATGTTCATATCATCGGGGATATCCATGGTTCAGCAACAGCTCTAAAAACTTATTTTACTAAATATCCAATTAGTGAAAAAGATTATTACATATTCTGTGGCGATTACTTTGATCGGGGAACTCAAAACTATCAAACATTCAAGTTTTTAAGTGAACTTATGACTAATAAAAATATGACATTTTTAATAGGTAATCATGAAGATAAATTATATAAATATGCTTGTGATGATGAATTTAAAATGGATTATGATATTAAAAATACTATTGAAGAATTTGAAATGAATCACTTAAAGAAAAGTGAAATCCGTGGATTTATCAAAAACTTATCGCAAATTGCTTTAATAACATTTAAAGATAAGACCTATTTAATAACGCACGGAGGCCTACCTTACATTCCTAATAAATCGCTAGATTTTTATAGCACTAATTCATTTGTTTATGGTATTGATAAATATGAAACAGACATCGATAAAATTTATAATGAATTTATGCAAACTGCTAATAATAAAATTTATCAAGTTCATGGCCACCGTAATTTCTATAAAAATAAATTCGATAAGTACGAATACTCCATTAATCTAGAAGGCGATATTGAACATGGTGGTAACTTACGTATTCTTACATTAACAAATAATAATTACAAATACACAGAAATAAAAAATTCAATATATAATCCTAATTTAATTGAAGAAATAAATATCTATAACTTAATAGAAAACTTGCGAAATAACAAATATGTTTTTGAAAAAGATTTAGGAAATAATATATCATCATTTAATTTTACTAAAGAAGCATTTTATAACAAAATGTGGGATAAAGAGACAACAAAAGCTCGAGGCTTATTTATTGATATTAAGAATTATAAGATTGTTGCTAGAAGTTACAATAAATTTTTTAAAGTTGCTGAAAGAAAAGAAACAACCTTAGATAGTTTAAAAGAAAATTTAATTTTCCCAGTAAACTTTTATTTAAAATATAATGGTTTCTTAGGAATATTATCTGTCTATAATGATGAACTATTCTTCGCATCAAAATCAACTAATGCCGGAGATTACGTTGAATA
This sequence comes from uncultured Bacilli bacterium, assembly GCA_944363815.1. Taxonomy (GTDB): domain Bacteria; phylum Bacillota_I; class Bacilli_A; order RF39; family UBA660; genus Onthocola_B. Next base: position 9,741 of record CALVVI010000024.1, read on the forward strand.
CTTTAAAAATATATTTTATAAAAAATATAGCAACAAGCAAATAGAAGTATTAAAAGATAAACTTACTAAAGAAAATCTATCGGCAGTTTTTGAAGTAATTGATCCATTTAATGATCCCCATATTATCGAATACCAAGAAGAAAATTTAGTTTTGTTAGACTTGATTAAGAATACCACTAATTTTGAAAAAATATCTTATCCAGATTTACAAATTTTTGCCCAAAATAATAATATTTCAGTAAAAGAATTAGCTTATGCTGCTAGTAACATCGATGAGTTCATGAGTGTTTATGATAAAATTACTGCTGCTAATTATAAGTACAAAGATTCATATATCGAAGGCTTTGTCATTGAAGATGCAAATGCTTTCATGGTAAAAACCAAGACTGTTTATTATGATAAATGGAAATATCTAAGAAATAAAATGGAAAATGCTCTAAAAAACAACAAATTTAATACTAAAAGTAATGATGAACTAGAAATATCTTTTCTAAATTATTTAAAAGAAAAATATCAAGGCAAAGAAATTGATTTAGAATCCATAAATATTATTCAAGAACGTCATAATTTTTATGGTTGACAAAACTAAACAGTACAATATTAAAATTGTTCACAGATAACCCTATTTATATGCTATAATCAAAATGAAAGGAGTATATGATATGAAGAAGGGTTTAATAATAACAGCGATAGTTTTAGTTGTTCTAATTCTTATTTATTTTGGAGTAAAAGGAGTATTTCTTTATAATTATAACGGTACATTAATCGAAGATGATACTTATTTAGTAAATTTTAAAAAAGAGCTGGCTAAAAATGAGACAGTTTCGATAACTCATACTGATTTAACCTCAGAAGAAACATATTATGATTACGAAGATATTAGTTTTAGAAATGATTACTTAAATGGCACTACTGAAATAATTGGCAATGAAGATGAAACAAAAATTGTAAATTTTAAAGCTGGTGAAGATATTTTATTATCAGTTCAAAAAAATGCTGGTGCCTTTGAACTCACCACCGAATTTGAAGAAATATTAGATGAAGAAAACATATCTAATGATATTGAAATAATGAAGTACATTGTGAATAATTATAATAAGAACTTAAACATTTTCTCAAGTATTAAGAGCTTTGAAAAAAGTAGAGCTATCAATATTCAAGCAGCAATCTGGATGAATTCAGCAGAAAGCATCACCAAAATAGTGGGTGATTATGAAGGTTATATCATAAGTATGAATAATGATGTTACTTATGCTGTCATAACTCATGCTGCTGATAACTATGTTTTCACTTTCTATAACAATTACCCATTTGCAGAATTAACTGACTTTTTGAGTACTATTGTATTTGCATAATTTATCTTGACAATTATCCTAAAAACTCTTATTATGTAGATACGTTGTGTAATTAGGCTAGAATTAAGTATTTAAGGAGGCCTAATTTTTTTATGAAAACTCAAGAGATTTATATTAACATGGATGATTCTGGAAAGTTATCACCACATGAACAGGTTTGTGTTTATGGTGGCATAATTTTCTTATCTAAAAAAGATAAAGACAAATTCATTACGCAATATCGTAGTATTATTAAAAATATAAGGTGCAAGTATTGTCATAAAAGTGAATGTAATCATAAATGCCCAGAAATAAAAAATACTAATATCTTACCAAATGATAAAAGAAGATTAATGAATTATATTAAAAAGTATTGTGTTATTGCTTTAGTTATCAACAACAACTTAGTTTATAATCATATTCTAGAAAGTAAAGGTGCTAAAGGGAGATTTATCGATTATACCATAAGAAGAGTTATTAAAGAAAGTATCAAAATTCTAATTAAAAATCATGAAGTAAATGCTTATCAAAATACTAAACTAATTATCAACATTGATGAACAATCGACCAAAAACAATGGTTACTATAACTTAAAAGATGGTTTATTTGAAGAATTAAAGCACGGTATATCAAACTATAATTATGGTGGTATCATAAGTCCAATTATCCACGGAGAATTCACTTTATCTTTGTGTTATCAAAATTCCGCCAACAGCTATGTTGTCCAGGCGGCTGATCTTCTCGCTGGCACCATTCGTCATAAAAGCTTGCAAGCACTTACTAATAAAGATGAGACATATGAAGAATTAAGTAAATTTGTTGATTTCAAGATAATTTTACCATAGAAAAAAAGCCACACTAAGTGACTTTTTCCCAATTAGGGCGACGTACTTACAAGTACGCTTAATTTAGAAAAATCGCTACCTAACTATCGACCTGACGAGCATAAGCTCCGGTACCATCATAATACAATAGTTTTTACTTCATGTCAACTATGTATTACATTATTATTATAAGAAATATTTTTAATTTTATACAAAAAAATTACATTTATATAAATTAAATGTTATACTGGATATATATGGAGGTTATATGAAGAAGTATCGTTGTACTATATGTGGCTATATTTATGATGAAGCCAAAGAAGGTGTAAAGTTTTCTGACTTACCAGATGATTGGAAATGCCCTTTATGTGGCGCACCTAAAAATTTATTTGAAGAAGTAGTTGAAGAAACTACGACGGATGAAGTCCAAGAAGAAATTATTCCCAGCGAAGTAGCTGAAGAATCTGCAGATTTAAGAGAATTAACACCAGCTGAAATTGCCTATATTTGTTCTAATTTAGCTAGGGGAGCAGAAAAAGAATACTTATTTGAAGAACAACAATTATTTACAGAACTGTTTAAACATTTTGAATCTCGCATTGAACCAATGCCTGGTTCTTTAGATGATGTTGTAAATTTAATGACAGAAGACAGTAAATTATTTGATACTGCTTTTGCTACAAGTGATAAATACAATGATCGTGGTAGTAAAAGAGTGCTTACTTGGGCTAGTAAAACAACCAATATTGTAAAATCAATTTTAGATAATTATCAAAAAGAAGGATTAGACTATTTAAAAAATACTAAGATATGGGTATGTGATATCTGTGGCTTTGTCTACATCGGCGACACTCCACCAGCAGTGTGTCCAATTTGTAAAGTACCAAGTCTAAAAATCATGGAGGTGCAATAATGACTACTCATGCATATCGTAATTTAAAATTATGTACTAAAGATTGTCTATGTTTATTTGTTTGCCCAACTGGAGCAACAAATAATGAAACTGGGCAAATCGACTTTTCTAAATGTATTGGTTGTGGTGCATGTGCTAAGGCTTGTCCATCAAGAGCAATTACTATGATCCCTAATACTATGCCTAAAATTCAACCCAAATCTAAAGAAATGGTCGACGAATTATTTAAAATAGCTGATAATAAAATAAAAGAAATTCAAATTTTAAAAGGATTACTTAATACAGTTTCCCCAGAAGAAACTAAACTAATCAAAGCATTGATTCATTCTAATCAAGTTATAATCGAAGACTTAATGCGTGAATCCGAATTCATGATTCCGGAAAGTCCAAAGTCTCATGGATTACTAGTACGCTTATCTAAGAATCCTGAAATAAAAAATATCGCTGATAAATTATTAGAAAAAATCGAAGTTAATGAATAATTAAAAGATTTACATTTAACTTTTAAGTGTAAATCTTTTTCTTTAAATTGTTAGCAATATAGTTTATAATCATATTAAGGAGAGTAGGAAATATGAGTATATTAAAAGTTCAAAATTTAACTAAAACTTATGGTAAAGGAGAAACACTAGTTAGTGCTGTTAATGACGTTTCATTTACAGTAGAAAAACAAGAGTTTATTGCTATACTTGGTGCATCTGGTAGTGGTAAGTCAACTCTTTTACATATGATTGGTGGAGTAGACACTCCAACTAGTGGCAAAGTATTTATTAATAATAATGACATTTACTCTTTAAATGATGAAACACTATCTCATTTAAGAAGAACAGAAGTTAGTATAATTTATCAATTTTATAATCTAATATCAACACTTAACGTCAAGGAAAACATAACTTTACCACTAGATCTTGACAAAAAAACTGTTGATGAAAAATATTTACAAGAAATAATTAAACTTTTAAAGTTAGAAAATCGCCTTAAACATTTACCCAATGAACTATCCGGCGGTGAACAACAAAGGGTGTCAATTGGAAGAGCTCTTATAACTAAACCGAGTATAATTCTAGCAGATGAACCGACAGGTAACTTGGATAGTAAAAATAGTATTGAAGTAATGGAACTTTTAAAAAGTGCTAATGAACTATTTGGCCAAACTATAATCATGGTAACACATGATGAAAATCTTGCCAAATATGACAATAGAATCATAACTATTGCTGATGGTAAAATAATTAGTGATAAGGTGCAAAATGAAAACATTGAGTAAATTAACATATCGCTATTTAAGATTAAATAAGAAAAAGGCAATAATTACCATTGTCAGCATTATTCTTGTTACGACTTTACTTTTTTGTATTGGTCTTGGAGCATCAACACTTAGAAAAAATAATGTCGATGACATTATAAGTTATGCTGGAAGTAGTCACTACAATTTAGAAAATGTTAGCTTTGCTACCATTAATTATTTAAATAGCAATTCTGATATTAAATATATTGGTTTAAGCCAAACTATTGCTATAAAAAGTGTTGGTGACTATAATTTAAATGTTATTACAGTTAGTGAAAACTTAAAAAATGAATTTCAAGAGTTAAGTGGTAATTTCCCCCAAAGTGCTAATGAAATTATAATTTCTAGCAAATTAGCCCAAAATCAAAATATCGATATAGGAAGTGTTTTAGCTGGTTATGAAGTTGTAGGAATATTTGAAGATTTCCCTCATTATTTTGATGATTACTATGAAACATATTATTTTGTCTATACTAATGCTGCCTTTAATGAAAATGGCGAAACTAATTTTTATATAACTTTTAAATCTACTCATAACGCTTATCCAAAGATTGATAACATTGCTAAAGCCCTTGGTTTGACCAAACATATTACTATGTATGGTAATGTTTACTATGATAGTTCTTATATTAATGATAATCTTCTTGCAGCAAATGGCGAATTTTATTTGTTAAGTACTAAATTTGGTATTTATGGTATATTTGCTACTATTCTTGTCGTTGTCAGTGTCTTTTGTGTGTTAATTGTTCGCAATTCATTTACAATTAGTTTGACGGAAAGAAAAAAACAATTTGGTGCTCTTCGAAGTATTGGAGCAAGTAAAAAACAAATATTTAAAATGGTTATGATTGAAGCCGGCATGCTAAGTATAATAGCTATTCCCTTAGGTATTTTGCTAAGTCTAGCTTTAGTTTCAGGTATAATTTTTATCTTTAATAACTTAATGAGTAGTCAAAATGTAGCTTATCAACTATATTTATATCCCGAATTTATAATTATTTCTTTAATATTTATAATAATTACCATCTTTGCTTCTGCGGCAATTCCCGCTTTAAAAGCTAGTAAAGTAAGTCCGATGGAAGCTATTAGACTTAATAATGTTTACAAAATCAAGAAAAGTAAAGAAAACTATCCACTTATTAAAAAAATATTTGGTTCACATGGTGAAATTGCTTATAAGAATATGAAAAGAAATCGTAAAGTATTCACATCTAGTGTTATATCTTTATGCATAGCCATTGTCTTATTTTTATCCTTTGCAACTCTCATTGACTATGTCTTAGTTAATAGTAAAGTTGATTTTGAGAATAAATATGATATTGTCATTTATGTTCGCGAAGAAGACATTATAGATAAGATAGAAAATATTTCTGCCATTGATGAGATACATTATTCAATAAATGATTGGATGCAATTCCAATATAATGATTTCTTTACTGATGAATACTTAAAAAATAATGAAATGGAAGAAACTGTTACTTTTATGCTTATTGGACTTGATCCAAAAAGCTATAGTGATTATCTAAATAACTTAGGAATTAACGACACATACAATGGTATGTTAGTAAATAAAATAGATAATTATAATATATTTAAAGAAGATAGTAACATAGAACTTAATTTAATTACAACGGATACAAAATATAATTCTGAAACCGGTAGTTATGAGGATATAATTTCTCCATCTTTCATGACTTTAGACAATCTATATTTAGCAGAAAGTTATCCATATAGTAGTCTGCCAACGATTACTTTAATTGTTAATTTAGATAAATATGAAGAAATCATGAATGCTAGTACAAAAGAAAATTCCTTTATACAATACGAAATAGATATTAATGCTAAGGACTATAAAGCTTTTGACAACGAAATGAATAAAATAATTGAAGAAAACCCCAATGTAGAAATTGATTATATGAATTATGAAATAATCAATTACAATTATAAAATGGAAGCCATTGCTGTATCCTTTATCTTTTATTCCATCCTTGCCTTTATTGCCATAATTAGCATAACAACTGTATTTAGCTCTATAAGCACAAATATTGGCATAAGAGAAAAAGAATTTTCAGTATTACGTAGCGTTGGCTTAAGCAAAAAAGGTTTAAATAAAATGCTTATTTTAGAAGGAATATTTTTAGCTTTAAGAGTAATATTTTGGAGTTTACTGGTATCAATAATAATTATTTGGTTTATCAGAGAAGCTTTAAAAATGCTAAGTATTTTAGATAAAAATGTAATTATCCCTTATCCTATTGGCTATATAATTGGCACAATAGTTGTGGTTTTATTACTAATTACTTTAGTTACAATTTATAGTATTAATAAAATAAAAAAGAAAAATATCGTCGATTCTATTAAAAATGATAATATTTAAAATGGCATTCTAGCCATTTTTTTC